>JANRJG010000029.1 GCA_033875315.1 Candidatus Methylacidiphilales bacterium | reverse complement strand
CGTGCGCCGCGATGTGCCGACACACCGCGCCTGGATGATGCGGGCCTATGCGATCGGGCTCGGCGCCGCCACGCAGATCGTCGTGTTCATCCCGCTCGCGCCGTTCGGCACGCCCGATCCGCTGAGTGCATCGCTGCTGTTGACCATGGGCTGGGTGATCAACCTCGCCGTGGCGGAATGGATGATCCGCCGCGGCGAGCAGCCGCGCGTTGCAATGGCCGCGGCGGGTTAATCGCTACGTCCTGAGCGTGTAGGTGCTGACGACGTTGCCCTTGCTGGTGGTGACGCTGCGGATCAGCTCGAGGCGAACCGTGTCCCTGGCGTCGAAGAGACGGCGGTAGCCGGCACCGGCGACCACCGGATGGGTGATGAGCGACAGCTCGTCCATGAGGCCCGCGAGGAAGAGGGAGCGGACGATCTGGATGCCGCCCATCACGGCGATCTCGCCGCCGGGCTGCTGCTTGAGATCGCGCACGAAGGCCGCGACGTCGCCCGCGATCAGCGTGCTGTTCTGCCAACCGAGCGGCGCCTTGAGCGTGCGCGAGGCGACGAACTTCGGCACAGTGTTGATGAAGGGGCCGAAGAACTCGTCGCCGCCTTCGCCGAAATCCTTGCTCCACGCCTCGTAGCCCACGCGGCCGAGGATGACGGCGTCGGTGGCGCCGATCACCTGGCCGAGGATCGCCCCGAGCTCATCGTCGAACGCATCGAACTGCCACTGATCAGGCGCCTCGACGGCGCCATCGACGGAGTGGAAGAGACCGGCTGTAACTTTGCGCATGATGTAATCCTTGCTCTTGCGGCGCGCCCCGTGGCCGCCTTCACCATCGCGACGAACGGGCCGCGGAGGAATCGACATCGCGCACGCATTTTCCGTGCGCCTTGCTTTCGCCACCCATCGCGCCTATATCCAGCCCATACGTTTCAGCCGTCACGGCTCTGATCGACCGGTTCGCCGGCTGTTTGGCTCCCCTGATCTCCGCAACGTTCTAGACCGCCGTCCCGCATGTCGTGGGAGCGGAACCGACGCTTTGCGATCACGATCCTCAGCCGTCACGACACGAAAGACTTCACCATGACCAATGGCACCGTAAAATTCTTCAATTCGACCAAGGGCTTTGGCTTCATCCAGCCGGATGATGGCTCCAAGGACGCCTTCGTTCACATCTCGGCCGTCGAGCGGGCCGGCTTCTCGGGCCTCGGCGAGGGCCAGAAGCTCTCCTACGACCTCGAGACCGGCCGCGACGGCAAGGTGTCGGCGACCAATCTCCGTATGCTCTAAGCATACATGACTATGGGGCGTGCCCGCGCGGCGCGCCCCCGACTTCGCCTCCCGAGAGCCAAGGCAGAATGCCGGCCCGGTCGAGGCCAATCTCCAGGCAATACAAATGACCAGTCAAGACTATCTGGCCCCGGCCGAGCTTTATCTCGGCAGCGACCGCATCAGCGCTGCAGCCCATGGGCCGCGCGCTTTCCGCACCGCAGCCAAGGCGCTGCGTTTCGCCATCGAAGAGGCCGCTCCCGTGAGTTTGCGCGGCGCACGCCTCAGGATCGGCGACAAGAGTTTCGCGCGGGCCGACATGCTCGCGCTCTATAACAGCCGGCGCTATCCGCTGGCCCGCAAGAACGACGTTTCAACGAGGTAAGATCATGACGATCGACTACGCCGCTCCCGCCGAGCTCTTCCCCAGCCGCCGCTACGCCAAATCGCTGGCGCGCTACCAGCGCTTCGCCAATGCGGCGGAAGCCGTGAAGCATGTGATCGAGAAAATGCCCGCAGCCTGGCTCAACGGCACTTATCTCGATGTCGACGGCACCCGCTTCGAAGGCCGCCAGATCCGCGCGCTCTACGACGCGGATGGCTATCCGCTGGAGCGGACGCTGGCCGCGGCGTAAGCCGTGCTCAGGTAAGACGGAGCTCATTGACGAGCATCGTCCACCACAGCCATTGCGTCGCGCCGAATCCGAACAGCGCAAACGCCAGCCCGACAAGGGGCTTGTTGCTGCGCGCGTAGCTGATCGCGGGGAAGACGCCGATGAGAAGCAGCGCGCCAAGCGGCACGAAGGCCACGATCCGCATGCCGGTGCCATCGCCCGGCGGCGCCGCGAGAATGCGCCAGGCGGCATAGGCGAAGAACGCGACCTGCGCCGCAGCGATGAGATAGACGAGCCAGCGCAGCGGACGGCCGGTCGCGGGTGAAGCGTCGGTCATTTGCATGGTCCCCCGGTCGAGCCGAACTCTGGCCTGCGACCGGTGGTGCTGTCCAGATCAGGGCAAGAGCCGCCACCAGACCAGCCCGCACCAGAGCGCCGCAAATGCACCAGCCGTGGCGACGAAGCGGATTCGCGCCAGCGTCGCATCGAGCCGCGGCGGCGGGGCCACATCCTGCTTCGGCTCGGCGCGGCGGGCATTGATGACATCGGTGATCGCCGTGGCCCGCGCCGGATCGCCTCCCGTATAGCCATTGAGCAGCACCGTCTCAGCGAAGCGCTGCAGCTCGGGCGCCGTGAAGCGCGAGGGCGTGTGCGTCGCCCCCGGCAGCGGCGGAAAGCCGAGATAGACGCGATTGGCCGAGCGGCGGGCGCGAAGCGTGACGATCTCGGGCGCACCGAGCGCGCCGAGATCGAGATCGCGCCGCTGCGTGCCGCTCGATTGCACGATGAGCCAGTGCCCGATCAGCGTCAGATGCGGATAGCCCGCCCGCGTCCCCCAGAAATTGACCCACGCAACGTAGAGCAAGAACACACCGAGCGTGACGGTGAGGATGCCCGTGAAGCCGGCGTCGGGGGTGGTGAGGAAATAGCCGGTGAAGACGAGGCCGAGGATCAGCAGGCCGGCCGAGGCGAGATAGAGCGTGCCGCGGACATCGGTGCGGAAGGTGAGCGGGGTGGTGGTGCCAGCCATGCCGCGCTTCTAGCACGGAGGCCGCGATCGGTGCTCCTCTCCCGCTTACGGGGAGGACGCGCTGCAGTGCGATCAAGTGAGCTAGGATGGTGACCGGGACCGCAGTTTGAGGCTGGCGATCGGTCGTAAGATATTGCATCGACTATCGTATTGGCGCTGATTGCGAAAAGTTATCCCCGTCCATTCCAGGGCGCTTACACTATCGCCATTGATGATCGTAGGACGGAAATGATGTTCAAAAGAATTGGCAATGAGCTCAGATATCATGCTGCGGGCAACCGGGTGCTGACGGCTTGGCACAGGATTCGAGCGACGAAGTACAGCCCTGATCAGCCTCGTGACGTGACGGGGCGCTGGATCGATTGGGTTGGTCACGGCGAAGATCGCCCTGCAAGTAGCAGTGACTCGGAAGTAGCGGGCCTTTGGAACGAGGCCAACCGTGCGAAGTGCGAGGCACAGTTCGACAGCGATATGTTTCATTGCAGCTTCGTCGCACAGGCACGATACCGATCTGCATGCGAAAATCAGGCCATGACGCGCCGTAACACATGCATGAAGGACGACCCAATTCCTCCTCTGATCTATCGCCTGGCGGACGCGCAATGATTGTCGCCACACGCACTCTAACGCTCGTCTCCAAGTCCGGCGTGCGCAAGCCTGTCGAGCTACGAATTGAGGCGCCTCAAAAAGAGCCTGATGGCCGTTGGCGTTGCTGGTATGAGTTCGACTGGCCCGAGGATGAAGAGCCAGCTCAAAGGACCCGGTCATCAGTGGTCAGCGGCCTGGACAGTCTTGCCGCGATTCAGATGGCTCTCATGATGCTTGGCGGCGATTTGCACTTCAGCCGCTATCACCGTGAGGGCAGGCTATTTTGGCACGAAGGCCAAGTGGGTTATGGCATTATCGTCCACAAATCCGCGCGGGACCTCTTGCGTGGAGAGGATGCCGCTTTCTTCGCCTGACGACAAAGGCCCGGGACTGCTCCCGGGCCTCTTTCATTCTCGGCGCTAGATCGGCGTTTTACGCCGCGCCGCCCAGATGTGCCAGCACGGCGAGCAACAGCAGCGCCACGATGTTAGTGATCTTGATCATTGGGTTCACGGCCGGGCCGGCCGTATCCTTGTAGGGGTCGCCGACGGTGTCGCCTGTGACGGAGGCCTTGTGGGCTTCCGAGCCCTTGAAGTGCTTTTCGCCCTTGCTGTCGACGAAGCCGTCTTCGAAGCTCTTCTTGGCGTTGTCCCAGGCGCCGCCGCTCGAGGTCATGGAAATGGCGACAAAGAGGCCGGTGACGATGCTGCCGACGAGCACGCCGCCGAGCACGACCGCGCCGAGTTGAGGGATGGCCGCGACGGCGACGACGAAGATGACCGGCAGGAGGGCGGGCAGGATCATCTCGCGGAGGGCGGCGGTGGTGACGATGTCGACACAGCGTCCGTAGTCGGCCTTTTCCGTGCCGAGGAGCAGGCCGGGTTTTTCCGCGATCTGGCGGCGGACTTCGGAGACCACAGCGCCCGCGGCCTTGCCGACGGCATCCATGCTGTAGGCCGTAAAGATGAACGGCAGCATGCCACCGAGGAAGAGACCGATGATGACCTTGGGTTCGGTGAGGGAGAATTCGAGGCTCTGGACCACATGACCGGCCAGTTCCCAGTGCGCCTTGAGTTCCTGGACGTAGGAACCGAAAAGAACCAACGAGGCCAGACCGGCGGAAGCGATGGCATAGCCCTTGGTGACGGCCTTCATGGTGTTGCCGATGGCGTCGAGTTCGTCGGTGATGTGGCGGACCTCCTTCGGCAATTCGGACATGACGGCGATGCCGCCGGCGTTGTCGGTGATGGGACCGAAGGCGTCGAGGGAAATGATGATCCCGGCCATGCTCAACATGGCCATGGCGGCGATGGCGATGCCGAAGAGGCCGGCAAAGTGATAGGAGGCGAGGATGGCCAGACCGATGCAACCCACCGGGAGGGCGGTGGCGTGCGACCCGACGGCGAGACCGGCGATGATGTTGGTGGCGTGGCCGGTTTCGGAAGCCTGGGCGATTTTGCGCACCGGGGCGTGTTCGGTGGCGGTGTAGTAATTGGTGATGATGACCACGATGAAAGTCATGGCCAGGCCAACGAGGCCGGCGAAGAAGATTTCATCGGGACTGCGCAACAGGCCGCCGATCATGACCGGGGCGGGGAACATGAACTTGGTCACCGGGTAGAGAAAAACCCCGGTCACGAGGGCACTGATGCCGACTCCGCGACGGAGGGCGGCATTGGCATTTTGTTTGGTCAGGTTGACGTAGGCGATGCCGGCGATGGCACCGAAGACCGAGACGGCACCGACGAGGAAGGGATAGATGACGGCGGCGGGGACGGAAGAAAGCGTGAGGAAGGCGACCAAGACGGCGCCGATGAGGGTGACGACATAGGTCTCGAAGACGTCGGCGGCCATGCCGGCGCAATCGCCCACGTTGTCGCCCACATTGTCGGCGATGGTGGCCGGGTTGCGTGGGTCGTCCTCGTCGAGGTTGGATTCGATCTTGCCGACGAGGTCGGCGCCGACGTCGGCGGCCTTGGTGTAGATGCCGCCGCCGAGACGGGCGAAGACGCTGATGAGGCTGCTGCCGAGGGCCAGGCCGACGAGGCTGTTGATGGCCAGGCGAGTGTCGCCGAGGGCGAGGACGGCGAGATAGAAACCGCCTACCGAGAGGAGGGCGAGGCCGACGACGAGCATGCCGGTGACGGCACCGCCATTGAAGGCGACGCGGAGGGCCTTGCGGCTGGATTCGGTGGCCCCCTGGGTGGTGCGGACGTTGGAGAGGACGGCCACGCGCATGCCGATGTAACCGGCCAGGAGGCTGAAGACCGCACCGACCAGGAAGCCGACACTCGTGGTCCAATCCTTGGCGAAGCCGATGACGAAGAAGAGGATGGCGGCGATGAGGGCGATGCTGTTGACCTGGCGGCGGAGGTAGGCCTTGGCGCCTTCCTCGATGGCCGAGGCGATCTCGCGCATCTTTTCATTCCCTGCGGGCTGGGCGAGGATCCATTTGATCAACCATCCAGCGAAGACCAGGGCCACCGCACCGGCCAAAAGGGCTGTTTCGATCCCGTAGCGTCCGAGAAAATTCCATTCGATCTGGGCGAAGGTCGAGCCCCCCACAAAATGCAACACATTCATATCCATAATAACCTAACTTTCCGCTTTTCGCTTTTCCAAAGGGCCGGAAGACCGATGCTTCCAGTCCATTCAAAGACCCGTCCAACCAGGATGCGGATCGTGAGATGGTACGGTCAAAAAGACCGAGGGCAACCGATTTTTTACGCATTGGCGCACGGAGAGGAATGGGTGGCGGTTGAAAGGAGGGGGTTGTCTGCCGGCAAAAAGCGGTCCAACATGGTGGCGTGATCCGCTTTCCCGAACTGGATGCTTTGCCGGTGGATTATGCCTTCACCGAGCGCGAAGCCGATGTGCACCCCGGAATGGGCGAAGGGCCGCAAACCCTGGCCCGACAGGGGTTCTCCAGCCCGCTCTGGGTCCAGGCCGAACAGGTCCACGGGGCGGAATCCTCCGTCTGCGGCGTCATCCAAGCAGACTCGGTCATCCCCGGGGTTGATGGTCTGATCACGGATGTGCCCAACCTGACCTTGATCATCCGGGTGGCCGACTGCGCCCCGGTGTTTCTCGTTGATCCGGTCCGGAAGGTCGTGGGGCTGGTCCATTCGGGCCGTCGCGGCACCAGCCTGAACATCGTACCGGGGGCGATCGCGCGGATGGTGCGCAACTGCGGCTGCGATGTGGCCGACCTGCATGCGGTCATCGGGCCCTGCATCCGCCCGCCGCATTATGAGGTGGATTTCGCCGCCGCCATCGCCCGCCAAGCCCGGGATTCAGGCGTCCCTCGGGTCAGCGATTGCGGCCTGAATACGGCCGCCGACCTGAAACGCTTTTATTCCTACCGGGTCGAGCAAGGCCAGACGGGACGCCACTTTGCCGCCCTGCGCTTGCGCAAATAGCGCTCCTCCTCCCTCACCCTTCGCATTTCAAACCCGAGAACCATCACGGTGATGGCCGCCGAGGTAGTAGGCGTAAAGCTCGTTGCCTGTATGTCGGGCAAAGCGGTCTTCCAAGGCGCGCATTTCCGCCGTGGTCATCGGGACGAAGGAAGCGGCGATGCGTGCGTTGGCCAGCAGATGCCCGACTTGATTGACACCGGTGAGCACCGAGGCCACGGGCTGTGACAAAGCGTAGCGCAAGGCCTCCTCAGCCGTCATCATGCCGGAGCGGATGGGGGCACCGTCGCCGCCCATGGTTTTCATGGCCAGAGCGGCGATCTGTTGTTTGACCAAGACCGGCAGCACCTGCTCGGAGTAGTCCTTCCCTTGGAGATTGAAATTCGGGCCTTTCTGGAAATTGACGGCGGAGACGGGCATCAGGCAGGCGTCGAAGGGGAACTGCCGCTCGAGCATGGCCAAGTGGGCGGCCGCGTTGGCATGGCCGGTGAACCCGATGAAGCGCACCTTGCCCTGCTTTTTGGCCTCGGTCAGGGCCTCGAGGGTCTCATCCACTTGGTAGGCCGTTTCCACCTGCGCCAGCGAGACAAGCTCGTGCAATTGCCAGAGGTCGAGGTGGTCGGTGCGGAGGCGGCGGAGGGAGTCCTCCAACATCGCCATGGCGGCCTTCTTTCCCCCGCCCTTGTGGTTGCTGCACACCTTGGTCATGAGAAAGACCTTGTCCCGGCGGCCCCGAAGGAGCTGGCCCATCAATTCCTCGGCCCCTCCCCCGTGGTAATCCCAGGCGTTGTCGAAGAAATCGATCCCGCACTCGAGCGCGGCGTCGACAATCTTGGCCGCTTCCTCATCGGAGGCGGTGCGCAGGGTGTGGCCGCCGAGACAGAGGCAGGAAACGGTCAGGTCGTGTTTGCCGAACTTGCGCCGGGGCACCGTGACGGGCTTGGGGTTGCCTGCGGGCGCCGGGGTGGGTTCATCTGCAGGGGCTCCCTTGGATGAGAACGGAGCCAGGGAGGCGGCCCCGGCCAGACCGATTTTCTTGAGGAAATCGCGGCGATCGCTCGACATGGCCCAATCCTACCATGGTCCCGGGCTGCGCGCGAACAGAAACGACCGGTGCCCCCGCCGATCAACTCCCGGAACCAGGTCTTGTCTTCCCTAACTCATTCTTTACCCGGGTAAATGCAGGAGCAGAAGAGATTGCGGTCGCCGTGGACATTGTCGACCCGGCCCACGGGGGGCCAGTATTTCCGCTCGCGGATCCAGGGCAGCGGGAAGGCGGCACGTTCGCGGGAGTAGGAACGGTTCCAGGCATCCGAGACAACCACTTCGGCGGTGTGGGGGGCGTTCTTGAGGGGGTTGTCCTTGCGGTCCAGGCGGCCTTCTTCGATGTCCTTGATTTCCTGGTGGATGGCCAGCAGGGCGTCGCAGAAGCGGTCGAGTTCGTCCTTGGGCTCGCTCTCGGTCGGTTCGATCATGAGGGTGCCGGGCACGGGCCAGGACATGGTGGGGGCGTGGAAGCCGTAATCGATCAGGCGCTTGGCCACATCCTCCACCTCGATACCCGCACTTGCCTTGAACTGGCGCAAATCAATGATGCATTCGTGGGCCACCCGTCCCTGCCGTCCCTGGAAGACGACGGGGTAGGCATGTCGGAGGCGGGAGGCGATGTAGTTGGCGTTGAGGATGGCAATCTCGGTGGCGCGGGTCAGACCGGATCCGCCCATGAGGGCCATGTAGGTCCAGGAGATGGTGAGGATACACCCGCTGCCGTGCGAACTGGCGCAGACCGCGCCGACCTGGTGTTCGGGGTCAACGGCAGCGACGGGGTTTTGCGGCAGATAGCCGGCCAGGTGGGAAGCGACCGCGATCGGACCCATGCCCGGACCGCCGCCGCCATGGGGGATGCAGAACGTTTTGTGGAGGTTGAGGTGGCAGACATCGGCCCCGATGGCCCCGGGGCTGCAAAGGCCGACCTGGGCATTCATGTTGGCCCCGTCCATGTAGACCTGTCCCCCGGCCCCGTGGACGGCGGCGCAGATGTCGCGGATTTCCTCCTCGAAGACCCCGTGGGTGGAGGGATAAGTGACCATGACGCAGGAAAGGCGGTCGCGGTGGGCGGCGATGTGGGTCTGGAGGTCGGCGAGATCGACATTGCCCATGTCATCGCATTTGGTGACGACGACCTTCAACCCGCACATGACCGCGCTGGCAAAGTTGGTTCCGTGGGCCGATTGCGGAATGAGGCAAATGTCCCGGTGCCCCTCCCCGCGGGCCTGGTGGAATTTCTGGATGGCGAGGAGGCCGGCGTATTCGCCCTGCGAGCCGGCATTGGGCTGGAGCGAAACGGCCTGGAAACCGGTGACGGCGGCGAGCCAGCGTTCGAGGTCGTCGAACATGGCCCGGTAGCCCTGCCACTGTTCTTCCGGTGCGAAGGGATGGACATTGCCGAACTCGGGCCAGGTCATCGGAATCATCTCCGCGGTGGCATTGAGCTTCATGGTGCAGGATCCGAGGGCGATCATCGAGTGGGTCAGGGCGATGTCCCGATTCTCCAGCCGCTTGAGATAGCGGAGCATTTCGGTTTCGGAGTGGTAGGTCTGGAAGTTGGGGTGCTGCAGGTACTCCGAAGTGCGGCGGAAGGATGCCTCGGGAAGACCGGGCTGCCAGGAGAGTGCGGCGGGCCGGCCCGTGAGGACGGCGGCCAGGGTGTTGAGCGCATCGTCTCCGACGGTTTCATCAAGGGAGACACCGATGCGGGATGGATCGTCGTGTCGGAGATTGATTTCCGCTTGATGCGCCCGGGCCAGGATGTCGGCCCGGTCCTGGCCGGAAACACGCAGTGAGAGCGTGTCGAAGAACGGTCCGTCTTCGAGGCTGAATCCGGCGGAGGCCAGATGGGCGGCGAGGGCGCGGGTGCGCCCGTGGATGCGGGCGGCGATGGTGCGCAGGCGTTCGGGGCCGTGGTAAACGGCATACATGGTGGCGATGACCGCGGGCAGGACCTGGGCGGTGCAGATGTTGCTGGTGGCCTTGTCGCGCCGGATGTGTTGCTCGCGGGTCTGGAGCGAGAGTCGCATGGCGGGCTTGCCGGCCGAGTCTTTGGAGACCCCGATGAGGCGGCCGGGCATGCTGCGTTTGAAAGCATCGCGGGTGGCGAAGAAGGCCGCGTGCGGCCCGCCGAAGCCGAGGGGCATGCCGAAACGCTGGGTGCTGCCGACCACGATATCGGCGCCGAATTCGCCCGGCGGACGGAGCAGGGTCAGGGCCAGGAGGTCGGTGGCGACCACGACTTTCGCCCCGGCGGCGTGCGCCTTGCCTACGAGGCCCGACCAATCCTCGACGCGACCGTGGGTATCGGGGTATTGGACCAGCACACCGATGGTGCCGGGTTCGAAGGTGAAAGCGTTGGCGTCCCCCACCCTCACCTCAATGCCGATGGCCCGGGCCCGGGTCCGGACCACGGCGAGGGTTTGCGGATGGCAACGGTCCGAGGCGAGGAAGACGGGGCGTTCGGCCAGATTGTCGACGAGAGCGGCACACATGCCCACGGCCTCGGCGGCGGCGGTGGCCTCGTCGAGAAGCGAGGCGTTGGCGATCTCCATTCCCGTGAGGTCGGTGACCATGGTCTGGAACGTGAGAAGGGCTTCCAGACGCCCCTGGGCGATTTCGGCCTGATAGGGAGTGTAGGCGGTGTACCATCCGGGATTTTCCAGGACATTGCGCAGGATGACCGGGGGAAGAATGCTGGGGTAATAACCCTGGCCGATGTAGGTGCGCCAGGTACGGTTCTGTGCGGCGTAGCTTTTCAGCCGGGCCAGGGCGGCGGTTTCATCGAGGGGCTGAAGCTCAGGCAGGAGGGCGGGGACACGGATGCTGTCGGGGACCACCTGGCGGATCAGGGTCGCGATCGAATCAACCCCGAGCGCTTCCAGCATCCCGCGGGTTTCACCTTCGGATGGCCCGAGGTGACGGGGGGCGAAGGCATGGGGGTCGAGCGAAGAAGGATCAGAGGAGGCCAGAGTCTGGTGCATAAACGTCGGAGCAGTATAAGTCCGGCACGCAGAATTCAAACCGTTTCACGTTCTTTGGAGAAAAGAGTATTTACCTTTAAGGAAGGAAAAAGGACCCCGAACACGAATGAAAGAAGGGATCTTCAGCTGTGGTGATTCCGTTTTTTGGGCATGCTACGGCGGTCCCACTTGACCGGTTTGTTGGGGCCGGCCTGTTTCTGCTTGTGGGATGGGGATGGTTTGGCCCGGCGACGCGGTGTCGGGGGTTGGGTGCGTGAGGGTTTGGGCTTTTCCCGGCGTGGAGCCTCGGCTTTGGGCTGGCGCGGCGGCCTGCCCCCTCTTCTCGCTTGCGGTTCCCCTCCCCTGGCGGCATTCCCCGCTGGGCTTCGACCGGCACTTCCCTTTTCGGTGGTGCCCTTCTTGTCGCGCAATTGCCAGACGAGCGGACAACCTTCGAGGGGGAATTCCTCGCGGACATGTTGCTCCATGTAACGGGCATAGTCCTGGGTCCAGAGCTGGGCATCGTTGATGAAAACGGCCAGGGTCGGACACAGTTCATCGCGCATCTGGGCTACATAGTAAATTTTCAACGGGCGGTTGCCCTTGGAGGGCGGGTTGTGGCCGGCGAAGAGACGGTGGACGAGGCGGTTGAGCGGTCCGGCGGGGATTTCGGCGCGACGGTTGCGGCCGATGCGCTCGAGGGTGTCGATCCACGCCTCGACGTTGGTTTTCTCCAGGGCACTGGCAAACACCACCGGGGCGTAGGATAGGAAGAACAACTCGCGCCGGACCGCCATCTCGTATTCCTCCTGGAAACTTTTCGGTTCGCGCGTCAACCAGCCCTTGCGCTCACTTTTCGGACTGACAGCCTCGGGCCGGCGGACCTCGGCGCCCTTGGTCAGGTCCCATTTGTTGACCAGGATGAGGCAGGGCTTGCCCGCTTCCTGGATGAGCCCGGCGATTTTCTTTTCCTGCACACCGATGCCCTGCACGGCGTCGACGACGAGCACGCAGACATCGGCGCGGTTGATGGTGTGGGCCGAGCGGCCGCTCATGATCGATTCCAACGGATCCGAAATGCGGGCCTTCTTGCGCATGCCTGCTGTGTCGACCAGGCAGTAATGCTGGCCGTTGCGGTGGAAGTGGACATCGACGGCGTCACGCGTGGTGCCGGCGATCGGGCTGACGATGACGCGTTCCTCATTGAGGAGGGCGTTGATCATCGACGACTTGCCGGCATTTGGACGGCCCACGATGGCCACCTGGATCGGCTTGGTGCGGACGGATAGTTCGATCTCCTCGGCGGCGGGCCAGTCCCGGGTGATACGGGCCATGAGGGCTTCGACCCCGAGCCCGTGGAGGGCGGAGACGGCATGGATCGAGGGATAACCCAGACGCTGGAACTCGCCTTCCCATCCAGAAGTTAGGCTCGTGTCGATCTTGTTGACAACCACGTGGATGCCGAGACCGGTGCTGCGGAGGCGGCGGGCGACCTCGACATCGAGGGGGTGCAGGCCTTCCCGGCCATCGACGACGAGGAAGATGTCGCTGGCGGTGGCGAGAGCGACGGTGACTTCACGCTGGATGGAATCCTCGAAGCCGGACTCGTCATCGAGGCCGATGCCGCCGGTATCGACCAACTGGAAAGGCTTGCCCTGCCAGGCGCAGTCGAGGCTGATGCGGTCGCGGGTGACTCCGGGCCGGTCGAAGACGAGGGAGATCTGTTTGCCGGAAATGCGGTTGAAGAGGGCGGACTTGCCCACATTCGGTCGGCCGACGATGGCCAGGACGGGTTTCATGAAGGGACAGACTACCGCCCGGGGCGGGCGTGTAAACGGCGGGTTTTGCAACCTCAGCGGTGGCGCGGGGGGTCGATTCCGCTCGTGACGACAGCGCGCATGCCCCTTGAAAGATAGATCCCGGTGGAGAGCAGGGTGAATGCGCCGCCGATCCAGACGAGCGGATCAACCCAAGCGGACGGGCATTTGAGGAGGATGAGCGAGACGATGAGCATGATCAGGGCGGTGGAGAGCTTACCGGACCAGTGCGGTTTGATTTTGATGTTGCGCACGTAGACTTGGAGACCGATCACACCGGCGACCAGGAGGAAATCGCGACCGAGAACCAGGACCGCAAACCAGATGGGAAGCTGGGCCAGATCCGTGTCGAGCCAACAGAGGGTGATGATGGCACTGACCAGCAGGGCCTTGTCGGCCAAGGGGTCCATGATGGCGCCGAGCTGGCTGTGAAGATTGAGCCGGCGGGCCAGGATGCCGTCGAGGGCATCGGAGAGCGAAGCGGTGACAAACGAACCGAGGGCAATCGCCCAATAGAGCGAGTCCGGTTCCCCAAGTCGGTAGCTGCGCTGGTAATAAAGAAGGGCCCCCACGAACACCGGCACGAGGCAGAAGCGGAAGAGGGTGATGAAATTGGGCAGTGTCATGCTCCGCATTTACATTAGCCATCCGCGGCCAGAATGCAATCCATCCCGGCCGCGATCCCATGGCCCGACGGATGGGGCCGGTCAGACCTTGGCAAACCGGGCGAGCGAACGGTCGATCCGGCGCAGGACCCGCTCACGACCCATGACTTCAAGCATGTGATAGAGCGAGGGGCCGACCGCCGTGCCGGAAACGGCCACGCGACAGGGATGGACGTAGAATGCCGTCTTCACTCCCTCGTCCTCGGCAGCCTTGACCAGGGCGGCTTCCAATGGGGCAGCCGTCCAATCGGTTTGGGAAGCGAAGACTTCCTTCAATTTGCCAACCCGGGCGTAGGCCTCGGGCTGGGCCAGATTTTTCTCGGCCGCCTTGGCGTCGTAGGCAAATTCCTCGTTGAGGAACGGGGCGATCCACTCGGGAAGGTCGCGGCCGATCTTGATTTTCTCGCGGATGATGGCGAGGGACCGGGACAGGTAGTCCGGGTCGGTGCCGGACGGAAGTGCGTTCTTCTGGGTCAGAAAGTCGCGTGAGAAGGTCTCGAAGGCGGCCGCGTCCATGGCCTGCCAGTATTCGCCGTTGATCCAGTAAAGCTTGTTGATGTCGAAACGGGCGTTGCTGCGGTTGACCTGCGGGAGGTCGAAGCGTTCAACGACTTCGGCGATGTCGATGACCTCGCGGTTGTCCTTGGGCGACCAGCCGAGAAGACAGAGGTAATTGCGCACGGCCGCGGGCAGATAGCCCTGCTCGATGTATTCACCGACGGAGGCACCCTCGTCGCGCTTGCTCATCTTGGAACCGTTGGTGTTGAGAATCAGCGGGATGTGAGCGTAGCGGGGCGGGGTGGCGCCCAGGGCTTCGAAGAGGGCCAGATGCTTCGGCGTGTTGGAAAGGTGGTCCTCACCGCGGATGACGTGGGTGATGCCCATCTCCAAATCGTCGACCACATTGACGAGATGGAAAACGGGTGAGCCGTCCTTGCGGGCGATGACCAAGTCTGGGTCGTTGGTGCGGTCGAACTGGACGTCACCACAGATGAGGTCGGGCACGGTGCAGATTGTCTTGGGGGTGCGGAACTTGACCGCGCCTTCGAATTCGTAGGCCTTGCCCTCGTCGAGCAGGCGCTTGATGTAGCCACGGTAGATGTCGCCGCGCTGGCTCTGGCTGTAGGGACCGCGGTCGCCGCGGGTGGAACCATCCTCATCCGGCCCCTCGTCCCAATCCAGGCCGAGCCATTTCAAACCACGGAAAATGATGGCCCGGGCCTCGGGTGTGTTGCGGGCGGCGTCGGTGTCCTCGATGCGGAGGACGAAGGTGCCGCCGGTGTGGCGGGCGTAAAGCCAGTTGAAGAGCGCGGTGCGGGCGCCTCCGATGTGGAGGAGGCCGGTGGGAGAAGGGGCGAAACGGACACGGACGTTGCTCATGGGAAAGTAAATTAAACCGCAAAACCGTCATGGGTGGCAAAGGGAAACTTGCCCCCCACCCAATCAGTTCGCGGTCAACTGGTCGGCAATTTCCTCCGCCGGATAGGTCACAATCTCGCCCAGGGTCGGGTGGTAATGCGGGATGCGGATGAGGTCGTGGACCGTGGCTTTGAAGTGCATCAGGGCGGCGAACTCGTGAATCAAATCCGAGGCATGCGGGCCGACGATCTGGGCGCCGAGGATGCGGCCCTTGGCCGGATCGGCAAGGATCTTCACGAAGCCTTCCCGGGCTCCCATGATCAGGGACTTGCCGTGGTCGTTGAAGGGATACTTGGCGGATAGGAAGGGAACCTTTTCCGCCAGAGCCTCCTTCTCGGACAGGCCGATCGAGGCGACCTCGGGCGAGGTGAAAACCACTTCCATGTGGGAGGTGTAGTCAACCCGTTCCAACTTACCGGTGCCTCGAAGGAACTTCAGTGCGTTGCGGGCCGCTGCTTCACCCTGGGTGATGGCGGTATGGACCACTTCGTAGGGTCCGGTGACATCGCCCACGGCGAAGATGTGCTTGCAAGTGGTCTGCATCGTCGGTCCGGTCTGCACGGCGAGCCCGCGCAAGGCCACTCCGGCGGATTCCAAACCAAGCCCTGCAACAGCCGGGATACGTCCGAGTGCGTAGAGAATTTCGCCGGCGTCGATGTGGCGACGCTTCCCATCCTGCTCGAATGAGACCCGTTTGCCGTTTCCATGACGGGAGACCTGGAGCAACTGCGTTCCGGTCAGGACCTCCATGCCCTCGCGACGGAAGGTCTTTTCCAGTTCCCCGGCCGTATCGGCATCGTGGCCGCTGAGCAATTGCCGGCTGCGCTGGAGGAGGGTGGTGCGTACCCCGAGGTGGTGGAAATACTGGGCGAATTCACAGGCAATGGGGCCGCCGCCGAGCACGACCAGACTCTTGGGCGGGCGGCGGAGGTGGATGGCTTCGTCGCTGGTCAGGCATCCGGTTTCCCAAAGACCGGGAATGGGCTTGCGCTCGATGACCGAGCCGGTGGCGAGGATAAAGGTGCGCGAGGCGAGTTCCCGTCTGCGGCCACCGGTCTTGAGCGGGTCGACCATGATGCGACGGGCATCGATGAAGCGGGCGCGACCACGGATCAAATCAAACTTTCCCTTTTCCAATTGTTGACGGCGGTAGCCGGCAAAGTCGCGAATGAAGGCGTCCTTGCGGTCGACGATGCGTTCCCAATCGGGGCGGGGTTTGCCGACATCGATGCCGAACTCAGCGGCGCGCCCGATCTCATGGCTGCGGTGGGCCGACTCGAGGAGGGCCTTGGTCGGCATACAACCCCGGAGGATGCAGAGACCGCCCATCTCCCGGCCTCCCTCGACCACACCCACCCGGGCACCGAGTGCGGCGGCGGTACGCGCGGCGGCGTAACCCCCGCTGCCCCCGCCAATGACCACGACGTCGTAAATTGCTGAAGACATGGTGAAGGCAACCCGTTCCCGATCGTTGAGGGGATTCAGTCCAACGACTTGAGTTCTGGATAGGCCTCGAGCTTGACGGTGTGGGAATCCAGTTTGGGGTAGAGGTACTTGGCGGCGGCGGTGTTGCTGCGGGTGATGACCGAGGCATCTTCCAAGCCGGATTCGGCGAGCCGTTTGAGGGAGGCATGGAGAAGGTACAGGCCAAGGCCCCGGCAACGGTATTCTTCCATGACCCAGATGCCGGTCACCAGGTGGACCGGGCTCTGCGGATTTTTCAGCAACCCGCTGCCGGCGATGATGCGACGGCCGTGTTCCACGACGAGGAATTCCACCTTGCGGTCCAAGAGGCCGTCATAGACAGTCCGGCGCAGGAAGCGGGTGCGCTCTTCGAGCAGGAGCCCCCAGGCCAGTTCGGTGTTGAAGGAACGCTGCATGACCGACCAAAGGTTGGCGGCATCCTCGACCGTGGCCTCACGGAGCTCGATGGACTTGACCTGCGGTCGGGGACAATCTGCAGGCAGCGATTTCAAGTTCCAATGAAAGGCCGCCCAATAGGGTCTGAACATGGTGAGAGAATGAGGACGGGCGGGGGCTTTTCAATGAGGATTTTGCACCCTCATGCGGAGACACGCCCGTGTTCGATGATGCGCTCGACGGAAACATGGGTGTTGATCAGATCCTGGATGAGGCCGATCTTCTGGCTGTCGCCGGGCTCGGTTTTGACCGTCATGCTGTTGATCATGGTGGCGGCGGTGTAGCTGTCCTGCTTGACACAAATAAAGGGGATATTCTTGCCCTGCATGACCTTGAGCAAGCCGCTCTGCGGCATCAGGCCCTGGGTCAGGACCACACCGGCCAGCCGGACCGCCGAGCCATCGCCACAGGCGGCCAGGATGGCCAGGATGAGGTCCTCCCGATCGCCGGAGGTGATGATGAGCGAATCCGGCTCAAAGTACAATTCAGCATGGCGGGAGGAGGCGGCCCCGATGAAGACCCGGTTGACGCGGCGGCGGTGGTACTTGGCCCCCGAGACCCATTCCCCGCCCAGTTCCTGGCGGACCTGGTTGATGGTGGGTTTGCGCAGTTCCTGGCTCAACGGAATG
This sequence comes from Candidatus Methylacidiphilales bacterium, assembly GCA_033875315.1. Lineage (NCBI taxonomy): Bacteria > Pseudomonadati > Verrucomicrobiota > Methylacidiphilae > Methylacidiphilales > Methylacidiphilales bacterium. The sequence continues at coordinate 29,167 of JANRJG010000029.1, read as the reverse complement.
ATGCCGAGGAGATTGAGTCCCATGCGGGAAAGTCCTTTCTCGGCGTAGGGGCGGAGTTTCTCGATCTTGTCCGGGATGACCTTGTTCAGGACCACACCGAGAACTTCGACCCCCCTTTCGCGGAAGAGGGAGAGGTTGAGGGCGATTTCATCCAGGGGTTTTCCGACACCACCCTGGCTGACGATGATGACCCGGCTGCGGAGCAACTGGGCCACGCGGGCGTTGGACATGTCGAAGACACTGCCCACCCCGGCATGTCCGGTGCCCTCGATGATGACAAACTGTTGCTCCCAAGCCGCGCGGTTGAAGGCGGCCACCACTTTTTCCTCCAGCGGCGCGGGGTCGGGATGGTCCAGATACTTGCGGGTGAAATCCCCCTCGACGGCGATCGGGCTCATGGCCTCCAGCGGCAGGCCGGGATTGTACGTGTCATTGATCAGGACCGAATCCTCGTCGATTTTCAGTCCGCCGATATCGACCGTGCGCTGCCCGACGGGCTTGATGTAACCGATACGGCCCAGGCGCTGGCGAAGAACCCCGAGCAGACCCAGGGAAGTGGTCGTCTTTCCATCGTCCTGCCGTGTGGCGGCGACAAAGACCCGCGGGGTGACCGTATTCAGTTCCATGGCGGGGTCCTGCGACCCGATCATGCTTGATCGGGATAGAGCTTGCGGTATTCGACAGCCTGGAGGCCGACGAGGGCGGCACAGCCGACCATGTCCTCGACACTGGCCCCGCGCGACAATTCAGCCGCGGGCTTGGAAAGTCCCAACAGGATCATCCCGTAGGCAGTGGCCTTGGAAAGCCGCTGGACCAGCTTGACCGAGATGTTGCCCGAACTGAGGTCGGGGAAAACAAAGACATCGGCCATTCCCCCGACCGGGCTGCCCGGAGCCTTGATGGCGGCGATTTCAGGAAGAATGGCGGCATCCACTTGTAATTCCCCGTCGATCTCGGCCTTGATCCCGAGGTCGCGGATCTTCTGCCGGGCCAGGGCGGTGGCGGCGATGATCTTCTCCGTATCGCGGGTCTGGGCGCTGCCCTTGGTGGAGTAGGACAACATGGCCACGTGCGGAACTTTGCCCGTGAGCTGGCGGCGCAGGCGTGCCGTTTCCACGGCGATATCGGCCAGTTGTTCGACGGTCGGGCTAGGAATGACCCCGGCATCGGCGAAAAACATCACCCCGTTGTCGCCGTAGGTGCAGTCCGGAACGACCAGAATGACGCAACTGGAGATGCTCTTCACACCCGGCAGGGGTTTGATGAGCTGGAAGAGCGGACGGAGGATGTTGCCAGAAAACTCACTGGCACCGGCCACCAGGCCATCGCACTGGCTGTTCTGCAGCATCATGGCGGCGAAGTAATTCGGGTTCTTGAGAATGGCTTCGGCGTCCTGGTTCTTGATGCCTTTGTAGCGCTGGAGGGTTTCCAGCCGACGGATGAAAAGCGGCATGTCATCCGCTTTCTCCGGATTGACCAGGAGGACGTGGTCGAGGTTGATGTCGTGGCCGCGGGCGACATTGCGGATGTGGTCGGGGTCGCCGAGGACAATACCCACGCCCAGCCGGAGCCGGTAGAATTCCGTGGCGGCGCGCAGGACGCGCGGGTCGTTGCCTTCGGGGAAGACGATGCGCTTGGGGTGGCGGCGCAGTTTGTCGAAAATCGATTCGATGAATTCGCTCATGCAGGGCGCCGGTCGGCGGAGAACCAACCTAGTAGGTGCGCAGGGTCGGATCAACACATTTAGCCCAGGCATCGATACCGCCGCTGATATTGACCACCCGATTGAAACCGAGCCGCTCCAGGAACAAGCCCGCGTGATGGGAGCGAACGCCGTGATGGCAGATCAAAGCCACCTCGTGCGCGGGATCGAGCCGCTGGGGCGCCAACTGCTGGAAGGAGGACAACGGGAGCCATTCCGAACCCTCGATGCGGACCAGTTCCCACTCGTCCTTTTCCCGCACATCGACCAGCCGGAAATCACGTCCGTCCTCGCGCCACTGCCGCAACGTCTGCACATCAATCTGCTTCATCGCCATGCGCTTAAAGGTGAAAAATCAGATCTGGCAAAGCCGGATGACTGCGGCCTCGAGGATGCGGCGGCGGTCCCCGCCCGAACTGACCAACTGGAAGGCGGTTTGGTGGAGGAAATCGACGGCATGGAACCAACGGGCCGCGCTGCGCTTGCGCGCGCGCTCGACGATGCGCGCCAGGCGGAAGCCGGAGGGCTTTTCCCCTTTTTTGTTTTCCGGCACCAATTGCATCCCCTCCTGCGTGATCTCGACGTTCACCCCGTAACCCTGCTTGACCAAACGGAGACGCTTGGTCTCTAACAAATGGGTGCCAAGCGCGGCCAGCCTGACCTGCCCGGCCAACAGGATGCCCATACCAACCTCGGACTCGCCCTGGGCCAGCAATTGCCTCACCAGATAAATCGCATGGGTGGTGTCGCCCTCGATGACCGCGTCATTGAGGTCCCAGATGATCGACTCGCGGGTCGAGGCGACCATCGTCCGCAAGTGGGCCTCGGTGATGCGCTTCTCGGGATGGGCGAAAAGCGCCAGCTTCTCGATTTCGCCATGGATGCCCCGGGTGTTGCCCCCGACGAGTTCGACCATCAACTCGGCCACCCCGTGTTCCGGTTGCAAGCCTGCCTCCCGGAACATGCCCTCGACCCCGCTGACAAAAGCCTGGAGGTCCCGTCCGCGACCGAGGTCGGGAAGATCGAAAAACTCCACAGTTCCCAAGCTGGAGAAGGCCTTGAAAAACGAGCGGCGCTTGTCGACCGGACCGGCGCTGATGACCAGGCTGACTTCCTCCGGTCCCACTTTCCGGAGCGTTTCTGCCACCCCCTGCCAACCTTCCAGCACGGTTTCACTGCGACCGGTGACAGAATCGGCCAGAAAAGGGCAGGACTTGAAATGGACCAGCTTGCTGCCCCCAAAAAAAGGCAGGGTCAGGAGGGCTTCCTGAAGTTGGACCAGCCTCTGCCGGGCTGCCTCAACGGTGTCGGCCTGGGCGTCGACCACCTCGAAGTTCATCGGATCCTCCGGGGCCAAGGTGGCCAACAGGGCGCGGGTCCGTTCCTTGACCGCGAATTCATCGCTGCCTGCGATGAGCCAGTGTCCGGATTTGCGCTTGCCCGCGTTCTCTGCCATAGATGGACCCGATATGGAACACCTTTGGGCACCGTGGCGCAACCGTTATGTCTCCGGCGCCCAAAAAACGTCGGCCAACCTCTTCTGGGAAATCGGGCAGTCTACCGACGATGCCGCCCACCTCGTCATCGCCCGTTCCAAGACCTGCTACGCCGTGCTCAACCGCTACCCCTACAACAGCGGCCACAGCCTGGTCGTCCCCTACCGGGTGGTGGCCGGCTTGGAGGAATTGTCCGATGGCGAGACCCTCGATCTCTGGTCGATGGTCCGGCGGGTGACCGGGGCCCTGCGGGAAGCCTATCAACCGAATGGATTCAACATCGGCATGAACCTGGGGACGGCGGCCGGGGCCGGGATTCCCAAGCACCTGCATGTGCATGTGGTGCCGCGCTGGGAAAATGACGCCAATTTCATGACTCCGCTGGCGGAGACGCGCATCCACCCGAACGACCTGGAAACGGTGCACCGCACCCTTTCCGGGCTTCTTTCCGGCCCGGCGGCCTGAAGACGCCGCACTTCCGGCTGGACGTTGCCCGCCGGTACGTTCCACGATGGCGCCATGCCCGTTCGTGTCCGCGTCCCCGCCACCACGGCCAACCTCGGTCCCGGTTTCGACTGCCTGGGGGCGGCGGTGCGCCTGCACAACACCCTGACCTTGCTCGACGAACCCGCCCCATGGCCGGACGCGTTCATGTCAGAGGCGGCGGAGGCCTTCTTCCGGGCGGCCGGGCGCAAGCGGCGATCCTGGAAGGTATTGATCGAAGGCGATGTTCCCCGCGCGCGCGGCCTGGGCAGCAGCGTGACCGTGCGGCTGGGATTGCTGCTGGCCCTGAATGAACGCGAAAAGAGACCGCTTCCACCGGAAAAAATACTCGAATTGACCATCCAATTGGAGGGCCATCCCGACAATGCCGTCCCGGCATTCCACGGCGGCTTCGCGGCCTGCGGCCCCAAGGGCCACACCCGGATCGATGTCGAGCCCACACTCAAGTTCGTCGTCGCCATCCCGGACTTCGAGGTGGAAACCAAAGCGGCGCGGGCCGTTCTTCCAGCCACCCTGCCGTTGCGGGATGCGATCCTCAACCTTCAGTGCACCGCCGCACTGGTCGGGGCCTTCGTGGACAAAAACTACCCGGCCCTGCGGGGAAACTTCCAGGACACCCTGCACCAACCCTACCGGGCCCCTCTCATTCACGGCTGCCAGGCGGTGATGGACGCGGCCCTTGATGCAGGCGCGCTCGGGGCCTTCATCAGCGGTTCCGGCTCCGCCATGATGGCCCTGACCCTGCACAGCGAACACCAGATTGCCCTGGCCATGGGTGCGGCCTTCCGCGGGGCGGGCGTGGCGGAACCCGTCACCCACGTCCTGACCGCGGACAATGACGGCGCGGTCGTTTTGGACCCCTGATCCGAGCCCGGAGAATCTGCACGGGCTTTTCCCTTGCCCGGTCGCGGATCGATTCTAGACTGGCGACTGCTGATGCCCCCGCATGACCGAGATTTTGCCCTGACCTCCTATCTCGACGAGATCGGCAAAGTGGATTTGCTGACCCTGGCGGAGGAAAAATCCCTCGCCCGCAAGATCAAGAAGGGCGACGAAAAAGCCCGCGAGCGGATGATCCAGGCCAACCTGCGCCTGGTGGTCAAGATCGCCCAGGATTACTCCGCCTACGGCCTCCCGCTTCTGGACCTGATTTCCGAGGGCAACATCGGCCTGATGAAAGCCGCCGACCGTTTCGACCCCAACCGCGGCACCAAGTTCTCCACTTACGCCGCCTGGTGGATCAAGCAGGGCATCAAACGTGCGCTGGCCAACCAGAGCAAAACCATCCGCCTCCCCGTCCACATGGTCGACCGCCTGGCCCGCATGCGCCGTCTGGCCATGCAACTCACCGAGGAACTGGGCCGGGAACCAACAGACGAGGAACTGGCCGAGGAACTCCACCTTCCCCTCAAGAAGGTCAAGATGCTCCACCGCGTTTCCATGCGTCCGACCTCGCTCAACGCCATGCTCGGTGACGAAGACGGCACGGAGTTCGGCGACCTGGTACCCGACGATAAATCCCCCGATCCGGTGGCCATCCTGACCGACCGCAGCATGCGGGCCTCCCTGGGCAAGATTCTCCATGTCCTCGATGAGCGCGAACGCACCATCCTGGCCCTGCGTTTCCCGTTGGATGACTCCCGCAAGGAACTCACACTTGAAGAAGTGGGTGCGAAGCTCAAGGTGACCCGGGAACGCATCCGACAGTTGCAGAACCAGGCCCTGAAAAAACTCCGTGCCGAACTCGAACGCCAGGAGTCCCCCTACCTGGCCTCGAAAAAGCACTGATCCCCCAACCTGCTCTTTGCTCTTTGCTGTTAGCTATTGGCTGATCTTGGGGCACCCTGGGTTTGAAGACGGGGGATCCCTTCCCCGTTCCGTAGTTGCATCAGCCATTGGGTTTCATCCTAGATCCCAAATCCCAAATCCCGAATTCTGAATCCTGACAGTCTTCGCATTTCAAGTTTCAGCATCCCCCCTCCCCGACTGACATACAGATTGTCACCGCACGCCGTCTGCTCTAATCCTCGTCCATGGTCCTGCTCAAATCCGCCGTGGAACGCCTGAAATCCTCCATCCGGGACGTACCCGACTTCCCCAAGCCCGGTGTGGTTTTCAAGGACATCACGCCCATCCTGCAAAACGGCCAGCTCTTCCGCCTGGCCATCACCGTCCTGGCCGACCGCTACCAACGCAAGCAGGTCGACCAGATCGTCGCCGTCGATGCCCGCGGGTTCCTCTTCGCCAGCGCGGTGGCCTATGTCCTCGGTTGCGGGGTTTCGCTGGTGCGCAAGAAGGGCAAACTCCCTTACAAAACCATCACCACTTCCTACGACCTCGAATACGGCAGCAACACGGTGGAAATGCACATTGATGCCATCAAACCCGGCCAGCAGGTGGTGATCATCGACGATGTTCTGGCCACGGGAGGAACGATGCAGGCCACCGTCGACTTGGTGAAACAGCTCGGCGGCAACGTGACCGAGGCCGCCTTTTTCATCGAACTGAAGTTCCTCAAGGGAGCGGCCAAACTCTCCCCCACCCCGGTTTTTTCCATCCTGCAGTACGATTGATTGATCGAAGCCCGGGGTCCCGGTATGGACTTCCACCGCGTCCCGAAACCCGTTCAACAGGCCGATTGACCCAACACGCCGGTGACCTCGCCGGCGGGAAGCGAGCGGGGCGATTCCGTCCGCAGGTCGACCTCTCCCTGACAAACCACTCCCGATGAGAAGGTCCAGTCGCCCTGAACGGTCAGGCTGCGGCAGCCCACCAGGGACGGCGGCCCGTCCGGAAAACGGGCCTCGAAGTCGGCCATGTTCTTGTAAAAACGGTCATCGAGTCTGACCACCGGCTGGGACCGGGCGGCCAGCGTGTGCGCGGGGCTCAGGGCATAGGCGTCGGAACGCACCACCAGGAGGTCCGAGGTGGTCTTGACCGGGGCAAAGCGGGACCGAGGGACGACCAGAGCGGCGGCGCCGGGGAAGAAACCAATGGCCGCACCCATGGCGGTTTCCAACTGCACCACCGGGGTCGATTGCTTATTGCGCGGATCGACGGTCTTTCGGTTGACGATGAGTGGAAGGGGCAGGAAGCCGCCCGAACGGGTGAGGGCTTCCTTGAGGACGGGCAATGAGATCCAAAGGTTGTTGGTGTTGAAGAAACGGTGGCGCTTGATGTCCTGGAATGCGGATTCATCGCTGGAAGGACACTGGGCCGACTCGCGGAGGATGAGCGCCCCGTCTTCCCGCCGCCGGGCCAGGTGTCCGCCCTTGCGATCCGACGGGGTGCGCTCGGCCACTTCCATCAAGAACGGCAGTTTGCCGCGCACGAACCAGGTCAGGATGCGCGGGTCCAGGACGGCGCCCAGATTGTCCGAGTTGGAGAAGAAAAGGGTCTGGATGCCGCGCGCCTCCAACTTTTCGATCAGGCCGGAGTGGAACAACGTCGGATAGATATCGCCGTGGCCGGGCGGACACCATTCCAAGTCGGGTTGGTCCGGCCAGGCGACCGGGGCCGCGGTGGCGGCATTGAGTTTGGGCACCTGGGACTGGATCATCTCCCAGGGTTCGGGTGCCCCGGCCACCGGATGGGCGGCCAGGTGGGCGCGGGTGTCGGCGCTGGTGCTGAAGCTGTTCAGGAGGATGAAACAAGGAGCCGTGCCCGTTCCCGTGGCGAGGTGGGCCAATTGCCGCAGGGTGAGGTCAAGGAAGTTGGCCCCGTTTTTGACCGGGAGGAGCGACTTCGCTTTATCCAACCCCATGCTGGTGCCAAGACCACCGTTGAGTTTGACCACCGCCGCCCGGGCCAGGAGGGAGGGATCGACCAGATCGGGAAGTTCTTCCCAACGCAGCAGGTCATCGACCGCAACGATGCGGTCTTCCGGGATCATCCCGGTGTCGCCGGAACGGAAGACTTCGCAGGACCGCAGGAAGGCCTCAATGGCCGCCCCGCCCTGCCCTGCGGCCTGCATCTTCGAACGGATGATTTGGGAATGGCCGGATCGGTCGGTCATGGGTCACTCGTCGAGCTTTTGCAGAGCGGCGATGACGTTGAGGTCTTCCAAGGTGGTGACATCGCCCTTGACCTCGCCCCCGGCGGCCACTTCCTTCAACAGACGGCGCATGATTTTGCCGCTGCGGGTCTTGGGCAGGGCTTCGGCGAAACGGATGTCGTCGGGTTTGGCGATGGGACCGATTTCCTTGGCCACATGGGTGCGAAGTTCAGCCATGAGGGCATCGGAAGCGGTCTGGCCGGTCTTGAGGATGACAAACGCCACCACGGCCTGGCCCTTGAGATCATCAGGACGTCCGACGACCGCAGCCTCCGCCACGGCAGGGTGGCTGACCAAGGCGCTTTCCACCTCGGCCGTGCCCAGGCGGTGGCCGGAGACGTTGAGGACATCGTCGATGCGGCCGACGATCCAGAAGTAACCCTGTTTGTCACGGCGGGCGCCATCCCCGGTGAAGTAACAACCCTTGACCTCGCTCCAATACTGCTTGCGGTAACGCGAGGCGTCGCCGTAGATCGTCCGCAACATCGAGGGCCAGGGACGGCGGATGACCAGCTTGCCGCCGTGGTCGGGCGGGACTTCCTTGCCGGTTTCATCCACCACGGCCACATCGATGCCGAAGAACGGCACCCCGGCGGAGCCAGGCTTGGTCGGATTGGCCCCGGGCAGGGTGGTGATCATGTGGCAGCCGGTTTCGGTCTGCCACCAGGTGTCCACAATCGGGCAGTTCCCCTTGCCAATGACCTTGTGGTACCACATCCAGGCCTCGGGGTTGATCGGCTCACCGACCGATCCAAGGAGGCGGAGGGAGGAAAGGTCGTGCTTCGCCGGCCATTCGTCGCCCCACTTCATGAAGGCGCGGATGGCCGTCGGGGCGGTGTAGAAGATGTTGACCTTGTGGCGGGCGATGATGTCCCAGAACCGGTCGGGTTGCGGATGGTTGGGGGTTCCCTCGTAAAGCAGGCTGGTGCCGCCATTGGAAAGGCACCCATAAACCACGTAGGAATGACCGGTGATCCAACCGATGTCGGCCGTGCACCAGAAGATGTCGTCTTCCTTGAGGTCGAAGACGTATTTGGTGGTGAGGAAACAACCCAGGAGGTAGCCGGCGGTGGTGTGGAGGATGCCCTTGGGCTTGCCGGTCGAGCCCGAGGTGTAAAGGATGAAGAGCGGGTGCTCGCTGTCGAGGACCGCGGGCGGGCAGTCCGGGGAGGCTGCGGCCATCAGTTCATGGTACCACCGGTCAAGCGGGCCCATGGACACTTCCTGGCCGGTGCGCCGGACCACAATGACCCGGGTGACGGTGGGGGTGCCTTGGACCGCGGTGTCGACACTTCCCTTCAGGCCGGAAGCCGAACCCCGGCGGAATCCACCGTCGGCGGTCACCACCAACTTGGCCTGGCAGTCGTTGATGCGTTCCTTGAGGGCCTCGGCACTGAACCCACCGAACACCACGGTGTGGACCGCACCGATGCGCGTGCAGGCCAGCATCGCCACCACCGCTTCCGGAATCATCGGGAGGTAGATCGCCACCCGGTCGCCGGGCTTGATCCCCTCGGCTTTGAGAACGTTGGCAAATTTGCAAACCTGGACCAGCAGTTGTTGGTAGGTCAGGGTGATCACCTCGCCGGGTTCACCTTCCCAGATGATGGCGGCCTTGTTGCGTCGCCCGGAAGCCACGTGGCGGTCGAGACAGTTGGCCGATACGTTCAGTTTCCCCCCCACAAACCATTCGGAGAACGGAACCTTCCAATTGACCACTTTGCGCCACTTCTTGATCCATTGCAGGCCTTCCGCCATCTCGGCCCAGAATTTCTCCGGCTTGTTCAGCGAGCGGTGGTAAAGTTTGAGGTATTCCTTCTCGCTGGAAACAAGGGCTTTCTTGGCAAATGCGGCCTTGGGCTTGAAGACGCGCTTTTCTTTCAACATGGATTGGATGTCTTGGCTCATGGGATGGATGGATTGGAAAAAAGACACTAAAGCGATCAACGCAGGGATTGCAACACCCGGGACACAATCTTGTCGGCGGGCCAGAGACGTCCCAGTCCCTCATAACCGCAGGCCAGCAGGCCGGCTTCGGGGCCGATGAAAGACACCCCGCGTTTTTTCAACAGTCGCACATTGTCCTGGGTGGCAGGATGGCTCCACATCTTGCCATTCATCGCCGGGGCCACCGTCACCGGCGCACGGGTGGCGAGCAGGATGGAGGTGAGCGCATCCGAGGCCAGACCGTGGGCCATTTGGGCGATGAGGTGGGCGGTGGCCGGGGCGATGATGACCAAGCGGGCCGCGTCAGCCAACTCGATATGGGTCGGCTTTCCTCCCTGTTCCTCGTCCCAGAGGTCCGCGACCACCGGGCGGTGGGTCAGGGCGGTGAAGGTGAGCGGAGTGATGAATCTCCGCGCCTCGGCGGTCATCACCACATCAACCAGCACTCCGGCTTTGGTCAGCCCGCTGGCGATATCGGCCGCTTTGTAGGCCGCAATCGAACCCGTCACGCCCAAAACCACCCGGGAAGGGACACCGGGAGATTTCTTGCGTGCAGCCATCCGACCAGATTACCCAGAGAGGGGCCGCTTCGCCAAGCCCCCCGGTGGCAAAAAACCGTCGATTGTCGGAATCCGACAATTTGCTGGCATCGTTCGTCGCCAGGGCTAGCTTGGAGGGCTATGAATATCGCCATTGAAGAGGTTTCCAACCTCCGTCGCCGCCTCCGCATCGAGGTTCCCGCCGACCGGGTCAACGCCGAATTTTCCCGCATCACCGAAGATTTCCAGAAGATGGCCACCATCAAGGGCTTCCGTGCTGGCAAAGCTCCCCTATCCGTCATCGAGAAGCGCTACGCCAAGGACATCGAGGAGGAAGTTCGGCGCAAACTTGTCCCCGACGCCTTCCGCGAGGCCGTTCGGAGCAAAAAACTCCAAGTGGTCAATGTCCCCGGCGTCGAAGACGTCAAGGTGGCACAAAAGGGATCGACCTTCAGCTTTTCCACCGTGGTCGACCTGGCTCCCGATTTCAAACTGCCCTCTTACAAAGGCATCAAGGTCAAAAAGAGCGACACCAGCATCACCGACGCCGACGTTGAAAAAGTGCTGGAGCGCATCCGCGACCAGCGCGCCGACTACCGCACCGTTGACCGCGCGGTGCAGCAGGATGACTTTGTCATCATCACCTACTCCGGAAAAGTCGATGGCCGCCCGATCGAAGAAATCGTTCCCGACGTGCCCCAACTGGGCAAACAGGAGAAATTCTGGATCTGGATCAAGGAAGACATCTTTCTGCCCGGATTCGGCGACCAACTCGTCGGAGCCAAAGCCGGGGAAGACCGTTCGGTCTCGGTGACCTTCCCCGGGGACTTCGCCCAGGAGGCCCTCCGCGGCCAGAAGGCCCAATACGAAGTCAAGGTGGAGGATGTCCGGGAAAAAATCCTGCCCGTTCTCGATGACGCCCTGGCCCAGGAACTGGCCCAGGTCCCTCTGGCCGAATTACAGGAACGCATCCGGGTCAATGTCACCGCCGACAAAGAACGCGCTGCCCGCGCCGAGCACGCCAAACAAATCTTCGAATTCCTGCGCGGCAACACCGAATTCGACCTGCCGGAGTCCGCCGTGCAGAACGAAACCCAGCGCGCCCTCTACGACATCGTGCGGGAAAACCAGGAGCGCGGGATTTCCGAGGACCTGCTCAACGAGAAGAAGGAAGATCTTTTCAACGCCGCCCAGACCACCGCGCGAGACAGGGTCAAACTCGGCTTCATCATGACCAAAATCGCCGAAGCCGAAAAAATCGAGGTCACCCCGGAAGAATTCAACGCCGAGTTGCAGTTCCTGGCCGCCCGTTACCAACTGACGGTGGAGAAACTGGTCAAAAAACTCCGCGAAAACAACAACCTGGACAAGGTCGAAGAGGACATCCTCAATCGCAAGACGCTCGATTTCCTCTTGCAATCGGCCTCCATGGAGTAGTTTATCCCATGGTTTCCGACGTCCGTTTGCTCAGCGCCTACGCCCCCCGCCTCACCTCGGTGTCCGGTCCCTACATCGTCCCCCAGGTCGTGGAGGAAATCGGCCGTGAAAAACACTCCTGGGACGTCTTCTCCCGCCTGCTCAAGGACCGCGTCATATTCATCGGTACGCCGATCGACGATTTCGTGGCCAACGCCGTCACCGCCCAGTTGCTCTTCCTGCAGATGCAGGATCCCAAAAAGGACATCCAGATCTACATCCACTCCCCCGGGGGTTACGTCACCGCAGGCATGGCCATTTACGACACCATGCAGTACGTCACCTGCGACATCGCCACCTTCTGCGTGGGCCAGGCAGCCAGCATGGGAGCGGTCTTGCTGGCCGCGGGAACGAAGGGCAAGCGCTACGCCCTCCCCAATGCCCGCATCATGATCCACCAACCCCTCGGCGGTGCCCAGGGCCAGGCCACCGACATTTCCATCCAGGCCCAGGAAATCCTCCGCACCAAACGCCGACTCAACGAAATCCTGGCCGACCACACCGGGCAGTCGTACTCGCAGGTTGAAAAAGACACCGACCGCGACCGCTTCATGTCGCCCGACGACGCCAAGACCTACGGCATCATCGACCACGTGGTTTCCCCCCGCAAGGGTGGCAAACCCGCCTGACCCCCAGTCCGGCCGCTGGTCCTTGTCTTGACCGGCCCCTGCTGCTAGGATGACCCCATGGCCCGGACGCCTAACCTCACCATGTGTTCTTTCTGCGGGAAGAGCCATGCCGAGGTGCGCAAACTCATCGCCGGCCCCGGCGTGTACATCTGCGACAGTTGTGTCCATGTCTGCCGCAATATCCTTGAAAAAGAACTCGGCGAAGGCGATGCCCCGCCGACCAAATCGCTCAAGGTCCCCAAACCCGCCTCCATCCTGCACGAGTTGGACAAATACGTGATCGGCCAGGACGGGGCCAAACGCACCCTGTCCGTCGCGGTGCACAACCATTTCAAACGCATCCTGCACAAGGGAACCGAACTCGCCCTTCCCGGGCCATTCGCCGACGTTGAAATCGAGAAAAGCAACATCCTCCTCATCGGTCCCACCGGCTCGGGCAAGACCCTCCTGGCCAAAACCCTCGCCCGCATCCTTGACGTCCCCTTCTGCATCGCCGACGCCACCACCCTGACCGAGGCCGGCTACGTGGGCGAGGATGTGGAAACGATCATCCTGCGCCTGCTCCAGAATGCGGACTACGACGTCAAACGGGCCGAACGCGGCATCATTTATATCGACGAAATCGACAAAATCGGACGCAAAACAGAGAACGTTTCCATCACCCGGGATGTTTCCGGCGAGGGTGTGCAACAGGCTCTGCTCAAGATTCTGGAGGGCACGGTCTGCAACGTCCCCCCCCAGGGCGGGCGCAAGCACCCCCAACAGGAGTACGTCCAGGTCAACACCGAGAACATTCTCTTCATCTGCGGCGGGGCCTTTGTCGGCCTGGACGCCATCGTCCACCGCCGCCGGGGCGGGAGCAGCATGGGCTTCGGCCACGCCGCCACCGAGGCCACCGCCGCGGATGCCCTGGCCCACGTCGAGCCCGAGGACCTTCTGCGCTTCGGCATGATCCCGGAATTCATCGGCCGCCTGCCCGTGCTGGCCACCCTGGGGGAACTGACCGAAAACGAACTGGTCTCCGTGCTCAAGGACCCGCGCAATGCCCTCACCAAGCAATACGCCAAACTACTCGGCATCGACGGCGTGGAACTGGTCTTCACCAAGGACGCGCTGCGGGCCCTGGCCGAGGCCGCACGCCGGCGCGGCACCGGTGCGCGCGCCCTCCGCTCGATCCTGGAAACGGTCATGCGCGACCTCATGTTCGAACTGCCCTCCCGCAACGACATCGCCTCCGTCACCATGACCCGGGCCACCATCGAGGGCAAACGCCCGCCCCTCCTGACGCGCAAGGACAACCAGAAGGCTGCTTGAACCCATATCAAGTTGTCTGAGCACCTGTTGTCAGGCCACGCTCATGGGGCGAACAGGACCACGCCCAGCCCAAAAGGAAAACAACCGGGTTATCGTCGTTTCCCAACCGGCTCGATGATCCCCGCCGGTCCGGGTCTTGTGCCCTGGAAGGGCGCCCGGGCGGATTCCATTTCCACCGCCAACCGCCGGTAGTCCTCCCACTCCGGGTCGGGCACTTGGAGAGGGTAGTTGACGGTGAACCAATCCAGGTAATCCTCCGAACGCTTGACCAGTCCGTCCATCCGGCCCTGGATCACCAGCGCCTGGTCGACTTGCTGCCGGTAAACGACGTAACGCCCTGCGCTCCAGGAATCGAGGGCGGCACGGTATTTCTCCAGAACATAGGGCCACAACCAATGGGCCCGGCTTTCCACATCGACCAGTTTCTTCACAACCTCCTGCACCACCGCGGGATTTTCCAGATCCGAGGGCGCTTCCGGAAGATCGAGTATGCTCAGCAAGCGGCTTTCTTTCTCCCCTTTCAACCTGGCGGAAAAATGCAGCGCTTCCCGGACATGATTCGCCGTTTGTTCCCACGACAACACGGGCAGGCCCACCGGCCCCCTCACCTCGGCCACCCGGTGCCACCAACCCTCGCTCTGCCCGGAATCATCCCAATAGCGCGGCGATGAATTGTCCCGTTGCGACTGCCACCAAAGCTTGAGCGATTCGGCCTCCACCGGACTCCCCGTCGCTTGACGGAACAACCAGTTCGTTACCGCACGCCGGATGAGCTTTTCCTGGCGCAGTTCCCCTGCATCTTCCCAGCCCTGGATTTCCTCCAGTTTGGGCAGTGCCTTCGCCCGCTCCAGCCGGTGGATGATCTGGGCTGTGTCCTCGATCCGGCGGTCCAGCAGGCGTTGCACCAAGCCCTCCGACATCCAGAAGGGCGCGTGGGCGATCGACCCACCCGGCGCTGGCATTTGTCCGTCCCAAGCCAGAGCCTGAAGGCACGCCCCCATCACACTGCGCACCACCGGCTCGCGTGCCTGTGAGGCGTCTCCAAACCATTCAATGATAAAGTCCTTCCGCTTCCCGGCCAAAGCCAGGCGCACGGGAAACTCCGATGGCAGGGCCGCCGGTTCCTTGACCACCACCCACTGCAGCACGATGCGGGTCTCGGCCGGGGGTGCTTTCACCTGCAATGTCGTGGCGAAAATCCGCCAAGCCTCTTCTGCGTAAGCCAGCGCCCGCCGGGCATCCCCCGAATCAGGCGCCACCACCACCAAGGGAGCCACGCTGCTCTCGTGCCGCACCACCGGCACCACCGCACGCCCCGGAGCAGGTTTGGCCACGGCGGGGTTCGCCGCAAACAGCCCGCCACCAGCGGCCATAAAGCAGGCGCAGAGGACGATTCGACGCATCCACTCACCCTACCCCCCGAGATCCAACTGACAAGAAGGCTTGCCAGCCGTGGAGGGCGTTGAGAGGATTCGACCCCGTGGACATCAATAAGTACTGGAAGTCGCGTCAGGAACGTTTCGAAAAAGCCCTCAACCGTGCCCTGCCTCCGGCCGACACCAAACCCGCCACCATCCATGGCGCCATGCGCTACAGTCTCTTTGCCGGCGGCAAACGACTCCGCCCCATCCTCGTCCTGGCCGCCGCGGAAACCCTCGGCGGCAAAATCGCCGATGCCATGCCCCTGGCCTGCGCGGTCGAATGCATCCACACCTACTCGCTCGTCCACGACGACCTGCCCTGCATGGACGACGACGACCTGCGCCGGGGCAAACCCACCTCGCACAAGGTCTACGGCGAAGGCATTGCCGTGCTCGCCGGCGATGCCCTGCTGACCCACGCTTTCGAACTGGCTTCCCGTGTCCCCGGATGGAAACGTTACAAGACCGCCGATGTCATCCAGGAAATCGCCCGGGCCTCCGGCAGCCGCGCACTGATCGCCGGCCAGGTCGTCGATCTGGAGTGCGAGGGAAAAAAAATCTCCGCCGCGGAACTGGCCTACATCCACCGCTGCAAGACCGCCGCGCTCATCGCTTCTTCCCTCCGACTCGGAGCCATGTCGGCCGACGCCACCTCCGCGCAGCTGGCCGCCATCACCCGCTTCGGCCAGGCCCTCGGCCTGGCCTTTCAAGTGGTTGACGATATCCTCGACATCACCCAGACCAGCGAACAACTCGGCAAGAGCGCGGGCAAGGATCTGGCCGCGGAAAAGGCCACCTACCCATCCCTTCTCGGCATGGAAAAAGCCCGCCAGGAAGCCACCCGCCTGACCAAATTGGCCCGCAACAGCCTCAATCCCTTCGGAAAAAAAGCAGAAATCCTCCTCGCGATCTCCGACATCATGCTGGCCCGGGAAAACTGATCCCGGTCGCCCCGCGCCCGGAGAGACCTGCCATGTTGCGCCGGATTCTGCACCGCCTGACCTTCGGACGGTGCCGTGCTCCCAAACCATCATACGGAGCCACATTTTCCGGTGCAGGCCGACCCAATGACCCGGGTCAAGCCTTGCGCGGTTCTTCGATCACCTGACGGATGGCCCGCGCGGCCCGTTCATTGACCCCGGGTTCTCCCAGTGTCTTCCGCACCTTGGCCAGTCGCTCGCGCATCTTCTCCAACGTGGGCGGATGGTCCAACAGCGCGAGCGAGGCCTCGGCCAGTCCCTCCGGTGTGGCCAGGTCTTGGAGAAACTCCGGGACCACTTTCTCCCCGGCAATGACATTGACCATGCCGATGTAGGGCAGCTTGACCAATTTTCGCCCGACCCAGAATGTCACGGGATTGACCCGGTAAAGGATGATCATGGGCAGGCCCGCCGCCGCGCATTCCAACGTCGCCGTTCCCGAGGCCACCAGTGCCAGTGAAGAACGGGCCAGATGGGTCAATTGATATCCCATGCGGATGTCCAACCCAAGGCTCTCCGCCCGCTCCCGCCGGATGACTTTCTCGATCTGGGCCCGCCGCTCCGGGTCGGAGGCCAGCACACTGAACTTCACCCCCGGTCGCCGCGCACTGATGATCCGCACCGCACCCAGGAGGATCGTCAGGTGCTGGTCGATCTCCCGGCGTCGGCTCCCCGGCAACAACACGATGCGTTCCGCCGCTTCCTCTTCGTCCAGATGGGTCTCATCCACAGCCCAGCGGTCGACAATCGGGTGGCCCACCCAGGTCACGGGCAGGTCGGGACGGCGCTTGGCAAACCACTCCTTCTCGAAAGAAAAAATCACCAACAAATGGTCCAGCACCCGGGCCATGTCGTCGGCCCTTGCCGACTTCCAGGCCCAGACCTGCGGGCTGATGAAGTAGATGAACTTGGTCTCCGGCAACCGGCGACGCAATGCCGCCGCCAGACGCAGGTTGAACCCCGGAAAATCCACCAGGACCAGTGCCGCCGGCTGTCGCCGCACCAATTCTTCCTCCAAACGACGGAAAAAACCCCGGAATTTCCGGTAGTTCCACAACACATCGGTCAAACCCACCACCGCATGCACCGCCAGGTCGAACAATTGCTCCTGCCCGGCCGCCTTGAGGTGGCGCCCCCCGACCCCGGTGAATCGGGCTGTTGGGTAAAGCTTGCGCAACTCCCGCAGCAACTCGGCCGCGTGCCGGTCCCCGCTGGCCTCGCCCGCCACCACGAATATTTCCGGCCCGGGCGTGGCCGGTCCAGTGGGATCGGCACTCATGGGCGGGGCGGTTGGAATTCGGCGATTTGGGCACAAATGCGCGAAGCCAGGCTCAAGGCCGCCGTGGCGTGGTTGCCCGAGACCACCGGCTGGCCCTTCTCGGCCACGCAACGCAGGAAGGAATCCAGCTGCCGTTTCAAGGGCTCGTCCTTGAACACCGGGATATTGTCCCGGGTGATCTGCCCGTTTTCGCGCCGGTAGATCAGCCCCTCCTGCTTCATGTAGTCAAGCGAGAGGTAGGCGTCGTCCTGGAAAACCCGGATCTTGCGCATCTTCTCGGGACTGATTCGTGAGGTGGTGATGTTGGCCACACATCCGTTCTCGAAGCGGATGCGCGCGTTGGCGATGTCTTCCGCCGAACTCAAGACCGGCACCCCCACCGCATCGACCGAGACCACCGGCGACCGCACCAAATGCAGGATGATCTCCAGATCGTGGATCATCAGGTCCATCACCACCCCGATGTCCGTGCTGCGACCCGGGTAGGGGGAAAGGCGGTGGGACTCGATGAACCGGGGCCGGGTCAGCCGTTCCTCCAGGGCCTGCAACACCGGGTTGAATCGCTCGATGTGCCCGACTTGCAGAACCAGCCGGTACCGGTCGGCCATTTGCACCAGTTCCGATGCTTCCGCGGTGGTATGGGTGATCGGTTTCTCCACCAGAACATTCTTGCCCGCGCCCAGGAAAAGCTTGGCCGTCTCGAAATGCGATGACGTGGGTGTGGCAATCGAAACCGCATCCACTGCATCCAGCATGTCGACCAGGGAATCGAAAACCCGGCACTGGTGCTGCTGCGCGATCTTCCGGGCCGTGCCTTTGTCGTTATCATACACCCCGGCCAGGGCGGCCGAGGGCAGCTTGGCGTATATCCGGGCGTGTTCCCGGCCCATATGGCCCACTCCGACCACACCTACCCGCACCGGCGTCATGCTCCCTCCGTATCCACGGCAAAAATAGTCACATGCTCTTTCTGGGCCAGACTTTCGATCTCGTCGAGCCCAAGCATGAGTGTTTTTCCGGCCTCGACCACAATCGCCCCCAACCGCGACTCCGCCGCCACCCGCACCGTATCCGGGCCGATGACCGGCACGTCGAAGCGCATGTCCTGCCCCGGCTTTGATACTTTGAGCAACGTCGCCCCCGCGGCCAGGGCTCCACCCCTCCGGATGGTGGCGTTGGTGCCATCATAACCCTCCACAGCCAATACCGTTCCACGGTGCACCAGCAAGCACTGGCCGATGTCCATCGCCGCCACTTTTTTGAGCTTGGGCCATCCAAACGCGATCTCTTCCCGGAGACGGCGGTGCGGCTTCGGGCCGGCCACGTGCCCGGCTGGTGCCAGATAGCGCTCCAAGTGCGTGGTCGCCGGCAACAATTCCACCCCCACCCCGGCCAACGCCCCCGCCACCGCACCAAAAAGCGTTTCCGCATTCCGCTCCTTCAGCCGCGCCAACAACCACAAAGCCTTGAAATCCGGTCGCAGATCGAACAACCGTCCGGGCGTGATCTGACCCGCCATGACGGCCCGTTCCACCCCTTCCTGTTTGAAAAAATCCAGCAAACGCCCCAGTTGCCCCACCCGCATCCACGCACACACATCGGCCCGGGCCGCCAGGGCCGGATCGGTCTCCCCCTCGAAGGCCGCCATGCAGATACGGCTCTCCCCGGCCGCTCGGGCCTCTTCCAGCAACAGCTCGGGATACAATCCCTTGCCGGCAATGATCCCCAGTGGTGCCATCCTAAGGGGTCAAACTAAGCCTTGACCCACTCTCTTTTTCAACTAGTTTTTTCAATTCAGGTTGGATTTCCGAGTGAGGAAAGGTGGAAACCCCAGGTTTCCACTTTTTTTTTCCCCGATTCCACCTGAATCGAACAGACAAGGGAAGGAACCGACAGATGAGCCAGGATTTTCTTGCAGTTTTGGAATACATGGAAAAAGAGAAGGGTATCGACCGCAAGCGCATGCTTGAGGCCATCGAACAGGCCCTCCTCTCCGCCGCCCGCAAGAGCTTCGGCCCCGCCAAAGACCTCCGCGTCAGCTTCGACCCCAAGAACGGCGTCATGAAGTGCTTCGCCTCCCTCCGCGTCGTTGAAAAAGTCACCAACCCCGTCGAGGAAGTCGGACTGCAGAAAGCCCGCCAACAGAAAATCATGGCCCAACTCGGCGAAATGGTCGAAATCGAAGTCACCCCCAAGGACTTCGGCCGCATCGCCGCCCAGATCTTCAAGCAGACCATCAACCAGAACCTCCGCTCGATCGAAAAGACAATGATCTTCGACGAGTTCAAGGACCGTGAAGGCGACATCGTCGCCGGCGTCGTCCGCCGTTTCGAACGTTCCGATGTCATCATCGACCTCGGCAAGTTCGAGGCTGTCATCCCTTCCAAGGAACGCGTCCCCACCGAAGAATACACCCCGGGCGAACGCATCCGCGCCCTCGTGCTGGCCGTCGACAGCGCCGCCCGTGGCCCCCAGATCATCCTCAGCCGCAGCCACCCCAACTTCGTCCGCCGCCTCTTCGAACTGGAAGTCAACGAACTCCACGACGGCTCCATCGAAATCAAGGGCATGGCCCGCGAAGCCGGCTACCGCACCAAGATCGCCGTCTGGTCCAAGGACGAGAAAATCGACCCCGTCGGGGCCTGTGTCGGCATGCGCGGCTCGCGTGTCAAAAACATCGTCCGCGAACTCAACAACGAAAAGATCGACCTCTTTCGCTGGTCCCCCGACATCAAGGAACTCATCATCGAGGCCCTCAAACCCGCCAAGCTCAAAAACCTCATCATCGACAACGACGCCAAGCGCGCCAAGGCCTTCGTCGATGAGGAAAACCTCTCCCTCGCCATCGGCCGCCGGGGCCAGAACGCCCGCCTGACCAGCAAGCTCACCGGCTGGGAAATCGACATCGAGAAGGACGAGGTCCACGTCGTCGGCTTCGAGGAAAAGAAACACCTCGCCGCGGAAAAACTCGCCACCCAGCTGGGCATCGCCGTCGACCTGGCCGAGAAACTCATCCAGGCCGGTTTCACCGGTGCCGATGTCATCCTCAGCGTCGAGGCCTCCGACATCAAGGACGCCCTGCCCGATCTGGACGACGAAACCATCCAATCCCTCCGCAGCGCCGCCGAATCCGCCGAACAAACAACCGCTTCCTAATTTTAATCCTCTCCTCTCAGATACCCGATCATCATGGCCCCCGAAACCACCCGCAAAAAAACCGCCAAGCCCGCCGAATCCGGGGAATCCACCCCTTCCAAGAAAACGGCCGCGACGGCTCCTGCAGGTGCTGAAAAGAAAACCGCCACCCGGAAAGCCCCGGCCAAAAAAGCCGCCGCCTCCGAACCCTCGCCCGCCCCAGCGCCCGCTGCTGCCGCACCGGCTTCTACCGCCGCAGCCACCCCTGCGGCCTTGGCTCAAAAAGCTCCCGCCGCCCCGGCGAAAACCGCTGAGTCCCCTTCGGCCTCCAAGCCTGTCACGACCCCCACTGCCCCGGCCACCACCGCCCTCGAGGTTCCCGCCCCTGGCAGTGTCATCTCCATGAAACCCCCCATCGTGGTCAAGGACCTCGCCGCCCGCGTCGGGCTCAAGGCCTTCCAAGTTGTCCACGAGCTCATGGAAATGAACGTCTTCGCCACCCTCAACCAGGTCATTGACGAGGAAACCGCCAAGAAAGTCTGCGAACGCAAGGGCTTCGTCTTCGAACTCGAACGGCGCAAAGAAGGCGGCGGCGTGCACAAGGTCGAGGAAAAAGTCGAAATCCCCGTCCCTCCGCCCGTCGAAACCACCCTTCAGGTCGGCCGCCCCCCCATCATCACGTTCATGGGCCATGTCGACCACGGCAAAACTTCCCTTCTCGACGCCGTCCGCAAAACAAAGGTCGCGGCCGGTGAAGCCGGAGGCATCACTCAGCACATCGGTGCCTACAGCATCACCCGCAACGGCCAGTCCATCACCTTCCTCGATACCCCGGGCCACGAGGCCTTCACCGCCATGCGAGCCCGTGGCGCCAACCTCACCGACATCGCCGTCATTGTGGTCGCCGCCGACGACGGTCTCATGCCCCAGACCCGCGAGGCCATCGCCCATGCCAAGGCCGCCAAGGTCAAGATCATGGTCGCCCTCAACAAAATCGACGTCCCCGGCGCCCTCCCCGACCGCGTCAAACAACAACTCCAGGAAGTCGACCTCACCCCCGAAGACTGGGGCGGCGACACTGTTGTCTGTCTCGTCTCGGCCACCAAGGGCACCGGCATCTCCGAATTCATCGACCTCATGATCCTGCAGGCCGAGCTTCTCGAGCTCAAAGCCGATCACGACTGTCCCGCCCGCGGCACCGTGGTCGAAAGCCGTATAGATGTCGGCAAGGGTGCCAACGCCACCATCATCGTCCAGCAGGGCACCCTCAAGATCGGCGACCCCTTCGTCTGCGGTCCGTTCTGGGGCAAGGTCAAGGCCATGCTCAATGACCAGGGCCAACCCATCAAGGTCGCCGGTCCCTCCACCCCGGTGCAAGTGCTCGGCTTCAGCGGCTCCCCCACCCCGGGTGAGGAATTCCACATCATGCGCAACGAACGCGAGGCCCGCCAGTTGGGTGAGGAACGCGAAGCCGCCGCCCGCCTCGACAAACTCTCCACCGCCCGCCCGGTCACCCTGGAAAACCTCTTCGACTCCATCGCCGACGGACAGAAAAAGACCCTCAACCTCATCATCAAATCCGACGTCCAGGGCTCCCTCGAGGCCATCATCAATTCCCTCAACAAGATCCCCACCAACAAGGTCGAGATCCATTACGTCCTCGGCGGGGTCGGCCCCATCTCGGTCAACGATGTGCTCCTGGCCAAGGCCTCCGCCGCCGTCATCATCGGTTTCAGCACCAAGGTCGACAATGCCGCCAACGCCGAGGCCAAGCGCCAGGACATCCAGATCAAACTCTACTCCATCATCTACGAATTGATCGACCAGGTGAAAGAAGCCATGGCCGGCCTCCTCGACCCCGAACTCCGGGAATCCTCCGTCGGCAAGGCCGCCGTCAAGAAGGTCTTCAGCCTGTCCAAGTTCCCCGTCGCCGGCTGCATCGTCGAACAGGGCCGGATCGTCCGCACCGGCCGCGCCCGCGTCATCCGACGCAACCAGCCGGTCTACGACGGCAGCATCCAGACCCTCAAGCGCTTCCAGGACGACGCCGCCGAAGTCCGCAACGGCATGGAATGCGGCATCCGTCTGGGCAACTTCGATGACTACATGGAAAACGACATTATCGAGTGCTACATCCTGGAAAAAGTCCCCCAGGCCCTGTAACCCGTGATCCCGGATCCCGCAGCAGAACGCCGCACCCGGAATCCCCCATATCGGACATGAGCTCCCGCCGCCTCACCCGGATTTCCGGCCTCTTGCAAAGCGAGCTCAGCCGCATGCTGCGCAAAGAACGGCTTCTGGAGGATGTCGTGGTGACCATCACTTCCGTCGATGTCACCCCCGACTTGCGCCAGGCTTTCGTCTATGTCAGCCAGATCGGCGACCGCATCTCTCCCGACGATCTCCTGGCCTGCCTTCACCGTCTGGCCTTCGATTGGCAGAAGGAAATCGCCGCGCGCATGCACATCAAATACACCCCCAAACTGACCTTCCGCTTCGACGATTCCCTGACCCGGGGAGACCGTGTCATGGAAATCCTCCGCAACCTCGAAGACCCCCCTGCCGACGCTCCTGAAAAATAATTTTCGGTTTCCCGATCCCCGTCCCCTTGGAACCCCGAAGACCGATGAAGAAACTCCGGCTGGGCTTCTGTGATTTCTGGGACGACTTCCCTTTGACGGACAACTTCTTCACCCAGCGCTTGTCCCGTTTCTACGATCTGGAACTGTCATCCGACCCCGATGTCCTGATTTATTCCCTCTTCGCACAAAAGCACCGGGAATACTCCTGCAAGAAAATCGCCTACATTGGCGAGAACGTCCGCCCGGATTTCCGGGATTGCGACTACGCCATCAGTTTCGACCACCTCAACAACCCACGCCACCTGCGCTGGCCGATTTACAATTTATACCATCACATGGCGGAATTTCCCGTCTTCACCGATCATCGGGAAAAGTTTTGCGCCGTCGTCATCACCAACCCGGAGGGTCGATTCCGCAACGAATTCCTGGACCGCCTCAGCCAGGTCCGACCGGTCGATTCCGGTGGAAAATTCCGCAACAACATCGGGGCTCCCGTGGTTGACAAAAACGCCTTCCTTCAACAATACCGCTTCTCCTTCGCTTTCGAAAATTCCTCCCACCCGGGCTACACCACCGAGAAAGTCGTGCAGTCCAAACTGGCCGGTACGATTCCCATTTATTGGGGCGATCCACGGGTCGCCGACGACTTCAACACCAAATCTTTCATCAACGTGCACGACTTCCCCGGCATTGACGCATGCATCGACCACATCCTTGCGGTCGATGCGGACCCGGCACGCTACGAGGAAATACGCCGGCAACCGCTCTTGAAGGATGGCCGCACCACCCCCTTCTGCGACCGCAATGTTTTCGACCGCTGGATCATTCGCGCGGTGGAAGCACCGAAGTGGTGCCACAGGGACCCTTGGTCTGCTTGGGAACGACGGTTCCACCACCAACTCCAGACAATACTCTACCGGGGGCAATGATATCCCATTGATATCCCTTTGCGCGCCCCGCTGAATGAGCTACCGGGACGTCCCCCCATTCTCCCTCGAAGTGGGCAGGGTCGCATCGCCGGCGAATCTTTCCTGCTGGACGAATCCTCCCGGCATGAAAACATCTCCGACGCAGACGCCCTTTCCCTTTGCCCTGAGAACCTGGTCCTTTCCCCGTGATTGTCTTCATTTTCAAACGCTTCCTGGCTTCTCTCCCCGTCTTTGCCATCGTCGTCTCGGCCACCTTTCTCTTCATGCGGCTGGCTCCGGGTTCGCCGTTTGGAGCCGACCGAAAACTCTCGGCTGATATCGAGCAACGCCTGTTCACACGCTATCAACTGGATGGATCCTTGATGCGGCAGTTCACCGCGTATTGGGCCAACCTGCTCCGCGGGGATCTGGGTGATTCCATCAAGTACCGCAACCGCACTGTGGCGGATATCATCGGGCAGACTTTCCCCAAGTCCGCCCTCCTTGGCTTGGGGGCCATGGTTGTGGCCCTCGGCATCGGCATCGTCGCAGGATCGCAGGCCGCCCTGCACCACGGCAGCTTCCGCGACCACGCCGCCATGGCCCTGGCCCTGGCTGGTATTTGCCTGCCCGCCTTTGTCCTTGCCCCGTTGCTCATCCTCCTCCTCGCCATCCAGTTCCCACTCTTCCCGGTCGCCGGCTGGGGCACACCCGGCCACCTTGTCCTCCCCATGGCATGCCTGGGCATCCCCTACGGGGCCTATTGCGCGCGCCTCATGCGCACCAGCATGCTTGACGTCCTCGGCCAGGATTACATCCGGACTGCACGGGCCAAGGGACTCGACGAACGCGTCGTCACCTACCGCCACGCCCTCCGCGTCGCCGCCCTCCCCCTGGTCAACTACGCC
Organism: Candidatus Methylacidiphilales bacterium; assembly: GCA_033875315.1. Classification (NCBI taxonomy): domain Bacteria; kingdom Pseudomonadati; phylum Verrucomicrobiota; class Methylacidiphilae; order Methylacidiphilales; species Methylacidiphilales bacterium. The sequence goes on along the minus strand of JANRJG010000029.1, from coordinate 4,293 downwards.
GGCCCGCTTGCCGCCAATGTCCTCACCGGCAGCCTCGTCATCGAGGAAATCTTCAAAATTCCGGGCATGGGCCCGTTCTTCGTCAACGCCGTGCTCAGCCGCGATATCTTCCTCGTCGGTGGCTGCGTCATCGTTTACTTCACCCTCCTCATCCTCCTCAATTTGCTCGCCGACATCGCCACCGCCCTGCTCGACCGGAGGATCCGGCTGTGGTGAACACCCCCGTGCGCACCATGGCCGTTTGTCTGGCCCTCCTCGGCCTGATCGTCCTCGCTGCGATCCTGGGTCCGGAACTCTCCCCCTACAAATCCGGCACCACTTCCGGCCGGCAATTCAACCCGCCCTCCCTGGCCCATTGGATGGGCACCGATGTCCACGGGCGCGACGTCTTCTCCCGCTCGCTCGAAGGAGCCCGCATTTCCCTCATGGTCGGACTTATCGGTGCCGTCATCAGTCTGACCGTTGGTGTCGCCTACGGGTTGGTCAGCGGCTATGCCGGGGGTTGGGTCGACGACCTCATGATGCGCTTCGTCGAATTGCTCTACGCCGTCCCCCGCCTGCTCATCGTCATCATCCTCATCGCCCTCTTCGACGAACGCGCCAAGGTATTCATGGAAGCACAGGGATGGTCCGCCTGCGTGCCGCACACCCGTGTCATCCTCCTTTTCATCACCCTCGGATTGGTCGAATGGCTCACCATGGCCCGGATCGTCCGCGGCCAGGTCCTCTCGCTCCGTGAACGCGCCTTTGTCCAGGCCGCGCGCGTCATGGGCCAGACCCACCTGCGCATCCTCCTACGCCACCTCCTGCCCAATCTCCTGCCCATCATCCTCGTCTACCTGACCCTGACCATCCCCAACGTCATCCTTGTCGAGGCCTTCCTCAGTTTCATCGGCCTGGGCGTCCAAGCCCCCAGCGCCAGTTGGGGCACCCTCCTCTCCGACGGCGCGGGCATGGTCAATCCCCTCACCATCAATTGGTGGGTCCTGCTCGGACCGGCCGGACTTATGGCCGTCACCCTCCTCTCCCTCAATTTCCTCGGCGATGCCCTCCGCGACCGCTCCGACCCCCGCCTGAATCGCTCCCGTTAGTCTGCTCAGTACGCACCCATCAAATGGGGCTCATGCCAAGGCCCTTACCGGGCCGGACTGGTGAAGCGGTGGCCACGGATCCGGAACCGCCAGGGTCTCCGTGCATCCTCGCCCGCATAATCCACCCCCACCCGTGGCGAGCACACCACGTCAGCCCCGGCCACGCTCACCCCGTCATCCACTATCCACACCCGGTCGCCCCGGAGATCGCACCTGTCAATGGCGGTGGTGATCCCAAGCGCCTGCGACATCACCCCGGGACCCGCCGTCAGGCGGCGGGCGGCACTCTCCATCCGCCGGCGGCGAAGCATCACCTCCACCCCTTCCAAGGGTTCGACTGCCCGCACCAACACCGCATCCGGACGGCCTTCCGGACCCGTGACCACATTGAACAGATGGTGCAGTCCGTAGCACAGGTACACATAGGCCAGTCCCCCCGCCGCATACATGGTCTCGGTGCGCGTCGTCCGCCGGCCGCCAAAGGCATGCGAAGCCCGGTCAGTGATCCCCCCGTAGGCTTCCGTTTCGACAATGCGCCCGCTCGTCACCACGCCGCCGATATGTGTACAAAGACGTTTTCCCAGCAGCGTCCGGGCGATGGCAACCACGTCATCACCTTGGTAGAAAAGCCGCGACAGACGCCTGCTTTTCCCGGCCTTCATGGCGCCCGCATGCCAAACAATCCAGTGCCGATACGGATCATCGTACTTCCCTCCTGCACCGCCACCCGCCAGTCGTGGGTCATCCCCATGGACAATTCCGGCAAGACCGCCCCGGTGGCTTGTTGGATCTCATCGCGCAACTCCCGCAACCGGCGGAAAAAAGGACGCACCACTTCCAGATCCTCGGAGAACGGAGCCACGGTCATCAATCCCGCAACCTCCACATGTGGCAAAGCATCGGCCAGACGGACCAGCTCCGGGGCCAAGTCCGGCGGACACCCGTGCTTGCTCGCTTCTCCGGCCACATTGACCTCGATCAACACCCGTTGAATCTTCCCCGGAACCGCCGCCCGCTTCTCGATTTCACGCAAAAGATTCTCCGAATCCACCGAATGGATGCAGGCGAACAGCGCCACCGCATCCTTGACCTTGTTGCCTTGGAGACCTCCGATGAAATGCCACTCCACCTGGGACGACAAAAGCGGGACTTTGGCCTTGGCCTCCTGGATGCGGTTTTCCCCAAAAACCCGCCAACCCGCATCGACAAACTCCCGCAGCCGTTCGGGCGCCACGGTTTTGCTGGCCGGTATCAAGCGAACCGAGCCCGGCGTTCGCCCGCAGGCCGCCGCTTCTTTTTCCATCTCCTCTTTCCACCACTTCAACGCCAAGGCTGCATCCATCAGGCCATCTTACGTTGTTTTCACCACCAGCCAAGCAAAGGACCTGTAAGCCATGCTCATGCCGATCTTGTCCTCCCATCTGATTTTCTAATTGACGCCCAATTAGTCCACCTTATCATGGCTCGATGCAGATCGAATCGTTCCGCGTCTTCCGTGATCTGGTCGAATCCCAGAGTTTCAGCAAGGCCGCCCAGATGAACAGCATCACCCAATCCGCGGTCAGCCAGCAGATCCGGGCCATGGAAGACCGGTTTCGCATCCCCTTGATTGAGCGCTCCAGCAAACGCTTCGCCCTCACCCGCGAAGGCGAACTGCTCTACGAAACGAGCAAGGACATCATCTCCCACTTCGACACCCTGACCAACCAGTTCAACGAGATGCGCAACATCATCTCCGGCAACATCCGCATCGCCACGGTCTACTCGATCGGCCTGCACGAGCTCCCCCCCTACCTCAAGCGCTTCCTCAAGGAATTCCCCAACGTCAACGTGCATGTGGAATATCGCCGCTCCAACCAAGTCTACGAAGAAGTCCAGGCCGGCACCTGCGACCTCGGCCTGGTGGCTTTCGCCACCCCGAAGAAGTCCCTCAAGACCGAGGCCTTCAAGAAGGACCGCCTCGTGCTCATCTGTGCCCCCAACCACCCCATCTCCACCAAGGAAGAGGTCGAAGTCAAGGACATCGGCGTGACCAAATTCATCGGTTTCGAGCCCGACATCCCCACCCGCCGGGCCATCGACAAAATGTTCCGTGATGCCGGTTTCGAACCCAAACCCGTCATGGAATTCGACAACATCGAAACGGTCAAACGCGCGGTGGAAATCGATGCCGGTATCTCCATCGTCCCCCGCGCCACCATCGAGCAGGAAGTCCGCGGCGGCAGCCTGGTGGCCATCGAATTCAAGGGCAAACCCTACCACCGCCCCCTGAGCATGATTTACAAGAGCGGTCGCGTCCTCTCCCCCGCCCTCAAGCGCTTCCTCAAGACACTCAAGGACGAGTCCGCCGTCTGATCCCCCTGCTCACGTCTGTCGTCCTCCCTCTGTCTTGGTAATCGGGGAATCCCTTCCCCATGGGCTTTAACTCATGGCTTTTAGCCCTCCGACATCCGTCCATCGTCCCCCTTGGCCACTGAGGAAACAGCGTCATTCCGCACTCAGAAATCTGAAAGCCAGCGCCCTTCTCCAAGCGTGACAGCCGCGCCGTCATTGCTTTAATCATCTCCTCAGACATGGCCCCCGAACAATCCCACGAAATCCGCGCCAAAGTGCTCGCCTACATGGAAAGCAACGGGATGCGCATCACCAACCAGCGACGGGCCATCATCGAGGCCGCCTTCAGCACCACCGACCATTACACCGCCGACGATCTCCTCGAACGCGCGCGCGCCATCGATGCCTCGGTCTCCCGCGCCACCGTCTACCGCACCCTGCCCGTCCTCGTCCAGACCGGCCTCCTGCGCGAACTCGATCTCGGCAAGGACCAGCAATACTACGACCCCAATTACGCCACCCATCCGAATCACAACCACATCATCTGCCTCGACTGTGACAAAATCGTCGAATTCGAGGACTACTGCCTGGATGTGCGGGAAAGCGTGCTGGCCAAAAACCTCGGCTTCCGTCCGGGCACGGTGCGTTTGCGCATCGAGGCCACCTGCGAAGAAATGGCCCGCAACGGCACCTGCACCCGCCGCTCCAAGGGCTGAGGGTTGACGGACTAAGAGCCTATCCGGATAACCCCCGTGGCCCGCGTGATGAGTGCCACCTGCCCGGGCCCGAGGAGGAGCGACCGCGCATATCGGGACGAGATACGCAAGGAAGAGACGACGAAGGGGGTGGGCAGGTGCCGCCATCACCC
>JANRJG010000028.1 GCA_033875315.1 Candidatus Methylacidiphilales bacterium | reverse complement strand
TCGTCGCCGGGCGCCAGGCTGTCCGCAACGTCATCCGCCGCGAGGACCCCCGCATCCTGGTCGTCCTCGGGCCCTGCTCGGTTCATGACCCCGATGCCGCTTGGGACTACGCCCAGCGCCTGGAAAAATTGCGCCCGCAGGTCGAGGACTGCTTCCTCATCGTCATGCGCGCGTATTTCGAAAAACCCCGCACCACCATCGGTTGGAAAGGGCTCATCTACGACCCCCATCTCGACAACTCCTCCGATATCGCCCACGGTCTGCGCCTGGCCCGCACGTTGCTGGTCCGCATCAACGAACTGGGCCTTCCGGCCGCGACGGAATTCCTCGATCCCATCGTTCCGCAATACATTGCCGAATTGGTCAGTTGGGCGGCCATCGGCGCCCGCACCACCGAATCGCAGACCCACCGCCAGATGGCCAGCGGGTTGTCCATGCCGGTGGGTTTCAAGAATGGGACCGACGGCGAGCTCCAGGCCGCACTGGATGCCATGTCCTCCGCCATGTCCCCGCACAGCTTCCTTGGCATCGATGGCGAAGGCTGCACGTCGGTGGTCCGGACCACCGGTAATCCTTGGGGCCATGTGGTATTGCGCGGCGGTCACAAACGGACCAATTACGATCCGGAGAGCATCGCCGACGCCCTGGCGCGACTGCAACAGGCCGGCCTGAGCCCGGTGGTGATGGTGGATTGCAGCCATGCCAATTCGGGCAAGGTGCCCGCCCGGCAGGAGGAAGTTTGGCAAAGTATCCTCACCCAGCGTCTGGCCGGAAACCACGGATTGATCGGGGCCATGCTGGAAAGCAATCTGGCCGCCGGAACACAAGCGCTCACACCCGAGCGCGGGGCGTTGCGTTACGGGGTTTCCGTGACCGACCCCTGTATGGACTGGGAGACCACCGAGCGGTTGTTGCGCACCGGACACGCCGCGCTCCTGCCGCTGACTGCCTGAGCCACGGGCTCGACACCCATGACCCCGGTCCGTGCCGCTGTCATCGACTTGGGGAGCAACTCGGTCAAGGTCCTCTTGGCAGAACAGCGCGGATCCACCCTGCATGTCCATCGCGAGGACGCCCACACCACCCGCCTCGGGGACCGTCTGGCCCTGACCGGGAAACTCTCGGCCGCCTCCATCCGGGGCACACTCGATGTGCTGGCAACAGCGCGGAGTCAGGCGGAGGAATTCGGGGCCACATCCATCCACATTGTGGGCACCAGCGCACTCCGCTCCGCCGCCAATGCCCGCGCCTTCCTGGATCCCGCCCGGGCGGTTCTTGGTCGTCCGGTGCGGGTCATCACCGGTGCCGCCGAGGCGCGCTACGCTTATGCGGGAATCAGTTCCAGCGCCCCCTGGCGCAAAGGACGGCTCCTGGCACTTGACCTCGGTGGGGGCAGCTTGGAATTTGTCCTCGGGCGGGCCGGACGGATGGAAAAGGCCCGCAGCCTCCCGATCGGTTGTGTCCGCCTGCGCGACCTTTTTCTGCGGCGCCAACCGGTTTCAGCCCGGGCTCTGGCCGAGGCCCGGGCTTGGCTCCTCCACGGTCTGCGCAGTGTGCTCCCCTGGTCGCGGGAAAAGGACACTGTCCTCGTCGGCTGCGGCGGCACCATGATCACCCTGGCCGCCCTCCATCTGGACCCCGGGAAACGGGCCCACGCCGTCTCATGCGACGGACTCATGGTCCCCACCCCCGCCATCGCCGCCTGGCTGCACGACCTGGCCGGAAGGCGGGTGGATTCCATCAAAACACTGGCGGCTATCCCCCCGGCCCGCGCCGATGTCATCACCGCCGGAATCCTGGTTTTCCACACCATTGCCGAGGCTGCGGGCGCAACCCACATGGGCTGTGCCATCCACGGTCTGCGTTATGGATTGTGGCAATTGGAGATCGCCCCGGAGCCCTTCCATCACGTCGTTCATGAAGCTGCCGCCTGACCCCCTGTTGCGCGAGGCCCGAACCCTCATGCGCAAACTGGAACCGGAACCGGCCCACGTTCTGCAAGTGGCCCGTCTGGCCGATCAACTGTTCCTCGAACTCCAGCCCCTGCACCGACTGGGCGCGCGCGACCGTCTCCTTCTGGCTGCCGCGGCCTGGCTGCACGACACCGGCTGGTCGGTCTCCCCGGATGGCCGGGCCCACCACAAACATTCCGCGCGCCTGATCCGCTGCCATCCATGGAAACACCTCAATAAGGAAGAAAAGGAAATGGTCGCACAAACCGCCCGCTACCACCGGAGGACGCTTCCGACCCTGAAACAATCGCGCCACGCCCGGTTGTCGTCCGAAGCCCGGGAACGTGTCTGTGCGCTGGCGTCCCTGCTTCGGGTGGCCGATGCGCTCGACCGATCCCACCGCTCCCGGATCCGCCGGATCACCGCCGCCGTCGGGGACGCTGCGGTGGAAATCCGCGCCCGGGCCCGCGAGGCCGCGGGCGAGGAAGAGGCCGCCTTCCTGAAAAAACGTGACCTCTTCCTCCGGCATTATGATCTTCCGGTCCACCTGCGGCTGGATTTTGCCCGCCAAGTCCGCGTTTGAGTCCTGTCATCAGGGGTTGATGCCCGGACAAAACACCCTAGGATCCGCTGATAGATGAATTGGCGGCTCAAAGTCCTCTGCGGCCTCGTCCTTGGCGCCTTCCTTGCGCTCAGCACGGCCTATTACAAATTTTACGTGGCCCGTGAAGCCCGTGGAGTCATCCTCTTTGTTGTTCCCGGCCTCAACCTCGAGTTGCTCAACCTTTCTGGCATCGACGAGGAAACCGGGGCGGGTTCCACCCCGCGCCTGGCCCGCGCCGACCGTGTGGCCCTGGTCAACAACCAAACCGAATCCGGCTTGGTCAACCCGGCCGCCTTGATCTCATGGCTCTCCACGGGAGAACTGGGCCTTCCGGACCAGATCGGCCTGTCACCCGACGGGCGCAGCCTGGACAACCTTGTCTACCAGGCCCAGCGATCGGGTCGGACCGTTGGTCTGATCAGCAACACCGAACTGGACAGTGCCCTCCTCGGCTCATTCTACGCCCACCAGACCTCGATTCTCGACCGCGGACCCATCGCCAAGCAGCTTTTCGATTCCACCGCCATTGATGTCATCCTCGGCGAGCAGCCGGCGGCTTTCCAATCACTGGTCGACGAAGGCGGCCGCAACCTGATCAAAGAAGCCGAAGCGAAAGGCTACCGGATCGTCCGCAGCCGGGAAGAGCTCGACAACATCACCTTGTGGGGCACCAAGTTGTTGGGTCTCTTCAAGACACCCTCCGCCGACCCGGCGCCGGTCCATCCACCCCAGCCCGTGCCCGAAGAGAAGCCTGTTTTCTTGGGTCCACCCGCTCCCGAACCTCCGCCCATCCCGCCATTCCCGCCCATGAAGCACCTTGTGCGGCAGGCCATCCGGGTGCTGCAGACCAACCTCACCGCCAACCTCAACGGCTATTTTCTGGTCGTCAATTACGACCTCACCGACCGCAAGAACCGCACCTCCCGGGCCCCGGATGCCATCGCCCGCATCCGCGCACTGAATGATGCCATCGCCGAGGCCCGCCTTTATGCGGGCCGGAACAGCGTCATCATCCTCTATGTGCCCTACGACCTCAGCCAGGCCGTGGAAACCAAAGACCTCCCGCCCCGCCGCCGCCGTCCACTGCCGCCCGAAGTGCCCGCCCACCCCTATCCTGCGCTTCCCGCCGGTTTTGGTTGGGCCGCTTTCTATGGACGGCAGATCGACGTGCCCCAGGGCTTCCTCACTCCGGGTGAACTGCACCAGGTCATCCGCTCCATCTTCTAGTGCCCCGGACGCGAACGCGTGACCCTGACCGAAATCAAAAAAATCCTGGCCGAGCGCGGACTCAATCCACTCAAGCACTTCGGCCAGAATTTCCTCTTCGACCAGAACCTCTGCCGCTGGATCATTGCCCAGCTGCGCACTCCGGCTCCCGGTCCCATCCTCGAGATCGGCCCCGGTTTGGGCGCCCTGACCGGTTTTCTCCTCGCCGGGGGTTACCATGTGCATACCCTGGAAATTGACCGGGGTCTGGCGGCCTACCTGCGCGAGCGGTTCGGCAGGCAGAAATCCTTCTCATTGGTCGAGGGGGATGCCCTGGAAACCCTCCCCCAACAAGGGCCTTTCCCCGTCATCCTCGGCAATCTGCCCTACAATATTTCGACCCCACTGGTGGCCACCCTCCTGATGCGCGACCATCTGCCGCAGGAATGTCTCTTCACCCTTCAGAAAGAAGTGGGCCACCGGTTCGCCGCCTCACCTGGCACTGCCGATTATGGGGCCATCTCCATCCTCCTCCAGGCGTATTATCAGGTGGAGATCCTCAAAACGCTGCCCGGCAATGTTTTCTTCCCCGAGCCCGATGTGCATTCGGTGGTGGTGCGGTTCACCCTTCACAACATCCCTGATCTGCCCAAGCCGGACCGCGAGCCATTTTACGCCCTGTTGCGAAAAGCCTTCACCCAGCGCCGGAAAAAACTCCGCAACACCACCGGCATCGAATCCGATCGTCGGCCGCAGGAATTGTCCGTCGACGAATGGATACGGTTGTACAAAAAAATTCAGGATGCCGGGTGACCGAGTAGCAAGAGGGCCTCACGGATGACTTCCTGGCGGGGCAGGGTGATGTCCAGGGTGATCGAGCCCTGGGGTTCTTCCAGATCGGTGAACTGGCTTTGGAGCAAGGACGCGGGCATGAAGTGGTGGGCACGGCGGGCCACACGGCTTTGCAGTGTTTCCAGGTCCCCCTTGAGGTAGATCCAGCGCACGGATGGGAAGGCCGCCCGGAGGTGGTCTCGGTAGGCCTGCTTCAGGGACGAACAAGACAGGAAAACCGGCCGGCCCTCCGAACGGACACGGTTCACTTCCTGGATCAGGAGATCATACCAAGGCCAGCGATCGCTGTCGGTCAGGGGAATACCCGCCGCCATCTTGGCCTTGTTGGCGGCGGGATGGAAGTCGTCGCCCTCGATGAAGGTGCCTTCGAGGGCTTGGGCCAGGGCGCGGGCCACGGTGCTTTTGCCGCAACCGGACACACCCATGACGACGATAAGTTTTAAGTTTGAAGGATCCAGTTTTAAGCAGGTGGAGGCCGGCATGATTTACAAACTTACAAACTTATCACTTAAAACGACCCCGCGTCGGCTGGGTCCGGTCAGGCCTGGATCTGGGGCCGCCCGGGTTCCGGCCAGTCAATGTGGAAGAACTTTCCACGCGGCTTGTCGGTCCGTTCGTAGGTGTGGGCGCCGAAGTAATCGCGCTGGGCTTGGAGCAGGTTGGCCGGCAGGCGGGCCGAGCGGTAGCTGTCGTAGTAGGCCAGGGCCGAGCTGAAAGTCGGGGCCGGGATGCCGCATTCCGCGGCGAGGGAGACGACCTTGCGCCAGTTTTCCTGGGCCTTCTGCACGGTTTTGTTGAAGTAGGGGTCGAGGAGGAGGTTGGCCAGTTTGGGGTTGCGGGCGTAGGCCTCGGTGATCTTTTGCAGGAAGGCGGCGCGGATGATGCAGCCCCCGCGCCAGATCTGGGCGATCTGGCCGAAGTTGAGTTTCCAACCGTATTCCTGCTGGGCCGTGCGCATGAGCTGGAAGCCCTGGGCATAAGAACAAATTTTCGAACAATAAAGCGCGTCGTGGACGGCGGCAATGAGGGCCTTTTTCTTGCCCTTGTATCGGGCCTTGGGCCCTTTGAGGACCTTGGACGCGGCGACACGTTCCTCCTTGATGGCGGAAATGCAGCGGGCGAAGACCGACTCCGCGATGGTCGGGGCAGGGACACCCATATCGAGGGCGTTGACCGAGGTCCACTTGCCCGTGCCTTTCTGACCGGCGGTGTCGAGGACAACATCGACGAAAGGTTTTTTGCTCACCGGGTCTTTTTGCTGGAGGATGTCGGCGGTGATCTCGATGAGGAAGCTGTCGAGCGCTCCGCGGTTCCACTCGGCAAAGATGTCGCCCATCTCCTTGGCTTTCAGGCCGAGAAGGCCCTGCAACAGGGCGTAGGCTTCGCAGATCATCTGCATGTCCCCGTATTCGATGCCATTGTGGACCATTTTGACGTAATGGCCGGCACCGTTTTCGCCGATGTAGGCTGTGCAGGGGACACCCCCCTTGACCGGTTTGCCGGGGGCCGCGCCGAGCAGGGGCTTGCCGGTTTTGGAGTCGACCTTGGCCGCGACGGCCTTCCAGATGGGCTCGAGTTCCTTGAAGGCCTGTTTGTCGCCACCGGGCATGAGGGAGGGGCCGAAACGTGCGCCTTCTTCCCCGCCGGAGACGCCGGAGCCGATGAAGCGGAGGCCTTTTTCCCTGAGGGCTTTTTCCCGGCGGATGGTGTCGGTCCAGAGCGCGTTGCCGCCGTCAATGATGATGTCGTCCTGTTCGAGGAGGGGGACGAGGCCGTCGATGACGGCATCGGTGGCCTTTCCGGCCTGGACGAGGATGATCATCTTGCGGGGTTTGGCGAGGGATTGGACGAAGGCCTCCAAAGACTGGGTGCCAACGACGCCGCCCGGGGTGTCCGGGTGGTCGGCGACGAATTTGTCGGTTTTTTCAACCGTGCGGTTGTAGACCGAGATTTGGAAGCCGTGGTCGGCGATGTTGAGGGCAAGGTTCTGGCCCATGACGGCCAGGCCGATGAGACCGATGTCGGATTTTTCTTTCATGATTTTTGGGAAGGGCAGCAGAATAATGAAACCAACTGGTGCTGTCCAATCCATATCGGAGGGAATGGACCACGTTAGAGATCTTTCACACAGCGGAAGCCGATGTGGATGGCCCCGCTGTCCATGGCAGCTCCGCGCCTCGCCCCCGGGCGGTAGCTTTCGCAGTAGGTGATATGGCAAAGAAAGGAACCGCCGCGGATGACGTGCTCCTTTTCATATGGATTTTGGGGGTCGTAGCTCGTCGAAGGACCCTGGGGATTGTCGACTACAGGATGGCCGGCCATTTTCAAGCGGGCATAAGTGTCGGGGCGGAACCAGTCGCTGCACCATTCCCAGACATTGCCGTCCATGTCATAAAGGCCGTAACCATTGGGTGGAAATGATTGGACGGGGGCGGTGCCTTCGTAGCCATCGGCACGGGTATTATGATGGGGAAAGGTTCCCTGCCATATGTTGCAATGTCGGCTAGATTCTGTTTCCGGTGTGTCGCCCCAAGTGTAGCGCTTGCTTTCCAAGCCGCCCCGCGCCGCGTATTCCCACTCGGCTTCGGTCGGAAGCCGTTTGCCGGCCCACTTGGCGTAGGCGGCGGCATCCGCGTAAGCGATATGGACCACCGGGTGCGAGTCCCGGCCCTTGATGGAACTGGCGGGTCCCTCCGGTTGCCGCCAGTGTGCCCCTCTGGTCCAGCGCCACCACTGGGTGAAATCGGAAAGGTCCGAAGTCGGTTTGGTCGGGCTTACAAAAACCAGCGCGCCGGGTTGAAGATCCTCCGTGCGGGGTTTGGGCGTGCCTGGCGGCACTTGGGTCTTCATCACTTCCCAGTCGATCGGTCGCTCGGCCACCGTCTTGTATCCGGTGGACTTCACAAAGGCGGCAAACTGGCGGTTGGTCACCTCGTGGGTGTCGATCCAAAAAGCGGACACTTTCACGCGGTTGGTGGGGAATTCTGTGTGATGGGCTCCTGGGAAACTGCTACCCATGGTGAATTCTCCTCCGGGAAGCTTGATCATGCCTTCTGGGGCCGTGGAGACTGCTGCTGGCGCGACATGGGACAGTGCGATCCAAAGTCCACCAAACAAAAGCCATGGCTTCATAGGCCCAGCCTGTTGCCCGAGGAAGCGCCTGACAAACACAAACAGAGGGGGATCGGTTCCCGTCACACGCATTGTCCGCCCGCCCACAAAGGCTTTTTCGCTTGGTGGTAGAGTCTTTCCCCGGCCTTGGGAACGTAAAGGATGCCTTGTTCTTCGCGGTCCCGGAAGTCTTCCACGCGGATGGAGGCGGGATCGCGGTAACCGAGGTTGATCTTGCGGCAGACTTCCTCCGGGATGCCGGTGGCGAGGACGACCCGGGCACGGGGGGTTTCGACGCCGTTTTCGTAGGTGCCGATGCCGTGGACATGGGTGGAATGGGCCAGGACGCCCCAGGGGTAATCCTTGAAGCGGTCCCACTGCTTCAGGAAATAATCGCGGCAGTGGTAGCCAATCTCGGTGATCAGTTTGCCATGCACAAGCGAGACTTCATGGAGATGGGGGGCGTAGATGATGAGCTCGGCGCCGTCGGCCAGGACGGGTTCCAGTTTGTACATGCATTTGCCCGCAACCCAGAGTTCGTCATACATGGGCGGGGCGCAGGAAAGGACCTGCCGGTAGGCCCGGGGTTCGTAGGTGATGTGGACCCTGGCCGAAAGGTCGCTGGCGGCGTCCCAACAGGAAACCGTGTCTCCGCCGAAGAGGCCGTAGTCATGTTTTTCGTCGACGACCATGGCCAGGCAGAGTTTTTCCTGGGGAATGAGGGCGGCGGCGCGGTCGACGACTTTGCGGACGGGGGTCCACTTGTTGCCGATGATCATGGGATTGGTGACCACGGCCCCTAACCAATGGAAGAAGTTGAGGATTTCAGCGCCGCCGATGCCGGGGAAGAAGTATTTGTTGCCGCCGGAAAAGCCGACCACCTCGTGTGGGAAAACCGGGCCCATGACCAGGAGGATGTCGTAGTCGAAAACGCGGGCGTTGATGTCGACCGGCACATCCATGGCGAAGAGGCCGCCGGAGAGATCGGAGATTTCGGCCGCGGGGATGGTGCCGAGTCGGCGGAGGGTTTCCGGCTGGTCCCAGGTGTGGTTGAAGACGCGGACGCTGGCGAAGGTGGAATGCCGTTCCGCGGGGGTCCATTCCATCCGTTGGAGGATTTGGGCGTCCGTCATGGCCGGGTGGGTGCCGAGGGCGATCATGAGGTCGATTTGTTTCGCCTGTCCGGCCGCTCGGGCATGGAAGCCGCGGAAGAGGCGGCCGAGGGGTGCCGTGCGGGTGCCGTCGGGGACGATGCAAAGCACCCGTTTGTTGCGGAAGTCGTGCTTCTGGAGAAAATCTGCCACCAGGGATTCCACCTGTTCGACCGTGATGGATTGTCCGACCGGGGCCAGGGCTTGCAGGGGGTGGTTCATTCGGGGTGCTTTGCTGGGAACTTCAAATGGTTTGGCTCAGGAAGCCCCCGTCCACACGGATGTCCGTTCCGGTGATGAAGCTGCTGGCAGAGTGGCTGGCGAGAAAAACGGCGGCACCGGCCAGTTCGCGGGCTTCGCCGAAGCGGCCCATGGGGGTGTGGCCGAGGATGGACTGGGCGCGCGGGGTGGGGGAACCGTCGGGGTTAAACAGGAGTTTCTTGTTCTGTTCAGCGGGGAAGAAACCGGGGGTGAGCGTGTTGACGCGCACGCCCTTGGGGGCCCACTCGCGGGCGAGGAACTGGCTGAGGTTGAGCACGGCGGCCTTGGCCGAGGAGTAGCTGACCACGCGGGACAGCGGAAGGTGGGCCGAGACGCTGGCGATATTGATGATGCTGCCTCGGCCGCGCCCACACATGGCCGGACCGAAGACCTGGCATGGGAGGAGCACACCGCCGACCAGGTTGAGGTCGAAGTTGGCCTGCCAGTCCTCCAGGGCGATGGACTCGAAGCTTTTCTCGGCCGTGACGGTGACCTTGGGGTCATTGCCGCCGGCGGCGTTGACCAGGATGGTGACCGGGCCGAGCTCTTTCTCGATGGCCAGGCGGGCGGACTCTAGGGAGTCCTTGTCAACGGCATTGGCGGCAAAGAATGCGGCACGAGCGCCGCCCTGGGTGATTCGTTCCACACAGGCCATACCCCGCCCGGGATTGCGGCCGACCACCGCAATGGCGGCACCGGCTTGTGCGAGAGCTTCGGCGAGGGTGCCGCCCAGGGTGCCGGTGGCACCGATCACGACGGCCGTTTCATTCTGGAGATCGAACAGGGGATTCATTTTCGTTTCTTCTTTGGGGCGGGTCCGGTGGATTCGCGCACGACCAACTCGGGCCGGACACGAACCCGGGTGGGTTTGTCGTGGTCGAGAAGGCGCACGGCTTCCTCAATCAACAGGCTGGCGTGCGGGTCGACCGTGGTCAAGGCGGGGCGGGAGTAGGCGGCAATTTCCGCATTGTCGTAGCCGACGATCGAGAGGTCGCGCGGGACTTGCAGTCCCTCGCGGTCCGCCCAGTGGAGGAGTCGGAGGGCGATGCGGTCGTTCAGGGCCACCAATGCGGTGACGGGGTGGCGGGCGAACTCGGCCCATGTTCCCGTTTCCGGGGGTGCGGGCCAGTGGAAGATCCGGCTTGCATCGCTCGCTCCGCCTTTGCGTGCACCCAAGCGCAGGCCCTCAAGGCGTTGCCTGCCGTAGGCGGAGTCGGGGCGGATGGCCACGGTGGCGAGGCGGCGGTGTCCGAGGGCATGCAGGTGTTCGGCCACCCGTTGCAGACCGGCCTTGCGGTCCGTTTCGACCTGTCGGCCCCTGCCTGGGGTGAGGCTGTCGATGTGGACCACGGGAATTCCCGCGTTTTCGAGGTGGCGGAAGGCGGGTGCTTGCGGGGCCAAACAGGGGGCCACCACGACCACGCTCTGGCAATGGAGGGCGGCAAAGCGTTCGAGGGCGGCCTGTTCACCCTCCGGGGTGCCATTGCTGATTTGCAACAGGACGTCGAGACCCCGGGCGGAAATGGCCTTTTGCAACTGCATGACCTTGTCCGAGAGAAAGTAATCCACCAGATCCGGCACACAAACACCGACCAACTCGGTTTTCCCACTGCGCAGGCTGCGACCCAGGGCACTGGGGGCGAACCCGCTTTTCCTGGCGGCCTGGCGGATGCGCTCGATGGTATCCGGGTGGATGCCTTTGTGGCCGTTGAGCGCCCGGGAAACCGTCCACCGGGACAGGCCGAGGGCCTCGGCCAGCTGGCGGGTGGAACGGACGGGATTTTTCATTTGACGCGGAGGCATCTTAATACTAACACGTGTTGGTATCAATGATGGAGTTCATCCGCTCCATCCCCTTTTTTCCATGAAAAACATCCGTCTTGGCATCATCGGTCTCGGCTCCATGGGCCGATCCCATGCCCAAATGATTATTGACGGGAAAGTCCCCCGTCTCGCCCTCCATGCCGTGTGCGATAACGAATCCGACCTCACGGGTTTCGGTCCGGTCAAAACCTACCAGAGGAGTGAAGACTTGATCCGATCAGGCGAGGTCGATGCCGTACTCATCGCCACGCCGCACTATCAACACACCACGATCGGTATGGATGCGCTGCGTCAGGGGCTGCACGTCTTGGTGGAAAAGCCCATTTCCGTCCACAAGGCCGATGCCCTGAAACTGATAGCCGCGCACCGCGACAAAAAACAGGTCTTTGCCGCCATGTTCAACCAGCGGACCGACCCCCGTTACACCAAATTGCGCCAATTGATCCAGAGCGGTGAACTTGGTGAAGTCCGCCGTGTCAATTGGATCATCACGAATTGGTTCCGCACCCAGGCATACTACAATTCCGGCGGCTGGCGCGCCACTTGGGCCGGTGAAGGCGGCGGTGTATTGCTCAACCAATGTCCCCACAATCTCGACCTGCTCCAGTGGCTTTTTGGGATGCCGAAGAGCCTCCAGGCGTTCTGCGCCATCGGCCGCTATCACGAGATCGAAGTCGAAGACGATGTCACCGCCTACCTCGAATACCCCAATGGCGCCACGGGTGTGTTTGTCACCTCAACTGGCGAGGCCCCTGGAACCAACCGGCTCGAGGTCACCACCGACCGGGGCCGGGTTGTCCTGGAGGACGGGCGTATCCGTTGGGATCGCACGGAGGTGCCGGTGCAGCGATTCTGCAATACAACTTCCGAGCGCTGGTCGACCCCTCCGCTTTGGAAGGTCGAAATCCCCGTCGAGGGAAACGGCGAGCAACATCTCGGCATTCTCAAGAATTTCACCGCGGCCATCCTCGACAAGGTCCCCCTGATCGCCCCCGCAGCGGAAGGGATCCATTCTGTGGAACTTGCGAACGCGATGCTCCTGTCCTCGCACCTTGGCAAACGGATCGAGCTCCCGATCAGTCCCGTAACCTACGCGGGCTTCCTGAAAAAACGCATCGCCTCATCCCGGTTCAAAAAGAAAGTCGTGAAAATCGACGGACCCCGCGACATGGCCAACTCGTTCGGGAAACCCTAGCCCCTAGCCCCCATCCCCCATGAAACTATCCCAAGTCGGTGCCCAACTCTACACCTGCCGCGATCTGCTCAAGACACCGGCGGACATCGCCGCCACGCTCAAGAAAATCCGCGCCATCGGCTACACCGCCGTGCAGGTCAGCGGCATGGGCCCCATCGCCGAAGAAGAACTGGTGCGGATTTTGGAGGGCGAAGGCCTGACCTGTTGCGCCACGCACGAGCCCGGGGCCGACATCCTGCAGAACACCGCCAAGGTCATCGACCGTCTGTCCCGCCTGAAATGCACCCTCACGGCCTATCCCTATCCGGCCGGCATTGATTTCTCCAGTTTGGCCTCGGTCGATGCCCTGATCGCCGGCCTTGATGCCGCCGGGGCGAAGATGGCCGCCGCCGGGCAAACCCTCTGCTACCACAACCACAACCATGAATTCCGCAAGCTGGAAGGCCGCACCATATTTGAGCGGATCTTTGCCAAGAGCGACCCGAAACACCTCCAGGGTGAACCCGACACCTTCTGGGTGCAATATGGCGGCGGAGATCCGGTCGACTGGTGTGAGCGACTGGCGGGGCGCCTGCCGATCATCCATCTGAAAGACTATCAGACCAACGCCGACAATGGGCACCAGTTCTGCGAAATCGGCTCGGGCAACTTGAACTTCCGGAAGATCATCGCGGCCGCCGAAAAGTCCGGCTGCCGTTGGTTTGTCGTCGAACAGGATGTTTGTCCCGGATCGCCGCTTGATTCACTGGCCCAAAGCTTCCGCTATATCCAGGAAAACCTGCTTTCCTGAATCCCGAACCGACGACCATGTTTTTAACGGGCATAGCTGACGAGGCCGGCAAGGCGATTGATTCCCAAATCCGGGCCCACCGTGAACTGGGTTGGCCGGAGATGGAGCTTCGAGACGTTCTCCAATCCGACGGACAGGCCGATAACTTGCACAACCTTCCAGAAGCGGACTTCCGCCGGGTGGAAAAGTCGGTCAAGGATGCCGGATTGCACGTTTACTGTTTTTCATCCCGCATCGCCAATTGGGGCAAACAGATCGACCAACCCTTCGAATCGTCGCTGGAGGAAGCCCGCCGGGCCATTCCGCGGATGCAGGCCCTGGACACGAAATACATCCGCATCATGAGCTTTGCCGTTCGACAGGACACCGGGGACCAGATGGAAGAGGAGCGGTTCCGTCGCCTGCGCGAGTTGAAGAAGATGTTCGATGACGCGGGATTGACCGTGGTGCATGAGAATTGCATGAACTACGGCGGGATGGGCTGGCCCTTCATGCTGCGCATGATCGAGAACGTTCCCGGGCTGAAAGTGGTTTTTGATACCGGAAATCCTGTCTTCGCCGACGACCGGTCCAAACCCAGGCCCTGGCCCAAGCAATCTTCATGGGAATTCTACCGCAATGTCCGGGAACACATCGCCTACGTCCACATCAAGGATGGGGTCTGGAATGAACAGGAAAAGAAGACGCGCTTCTGTTTCCCCGGGGAGGGGGAGGGCGACGTGGTCCACATCCTCCACGACCTGGTCAAAACGGGTTACGATGGCGGGATCTCCATCGAGCCTCACATGGGCGCGGTTTACCATGATCCGAATTCCTCCTGTCCGGAGGATCTGCAATACACCACCTATGTGGAGTATGGACGGCGGATGGAGAAGCTCCTGCAAATCATCACCAGCCGGTGAGATCGCGGTTTGGATTCAGGCGGCCAACCGGACCGCTTCGATGGGAGCTTGCGGTTGGTTGGGACTTTGTCCGAGCAGGTATTGCTGGATGGGGGCCCCGGCATCCTGGAGATAGAAACCGGCCGCCATCTTCTGGGGCATGAGGATGATGGCCAGCGCGTCCTTCCAACTTCCCTCGATCCAGTAGGGATCACCAATGAAGCCGCCCAGGTCGTTGAATTCTCCGTAGAACCAGATGTAATTTTCCGTCCCGTCGGCGAAACCGCCGTATTGGGCGATGACGAGTGATTTTTTCACGCCGGCTTCTTCCTCGAACTGGCAGACCAGCTGGCCCCCTTCCTGGAGATCCCAGCGGAGGTCCCAATAGGCGGTGGCATCGTTGGTCCAGTTGCGCCCGTACTTCGTGGTTACCGTCACCACGACACGGGCAAACTGGTTCCATTCCTCGACCGACCAGCCCTTTGGCTGGACCACTTCCTGGATGCGCTGGAGCTTGATCCGCCATTCGGCATAAAGACGCCGGAGTTCGACGAGGGAATTCATCGCGGTGCGGGGCGTAGATCAGCGCAGACGGGCCAGGACGCTCTGTTGGTCGCGGATCTTCTGCTGGTTGAGGGAGAGCTGTTTCTCGAGCTCGCGGTTGCGGGCTCGGAGTTCGGCCAGGGTCTGGGTGGTCTGGTAGCGGTATTCCTCAAACTGGCTGGTGAGGGCGGTGACGCGGAGGTTGGCCTGCTCGAGGTTTTTGGCCAGGTCGTTGTCCCGTTTGATCAGGTCCATCTCCATCTCGAAGAGGCGTTGTTTGGTGTTCTGTTCCAGCAGGGCCACGGTGGCGCTTTGGTCCTGGAGTTGGCGGTAGAGGACATAGCCGCCGAGAGAGGCCAGTCCGGCAATGACCAGGATGGAGCAGACCAGGGCCAGACCGGCGCCGTGGAGCAGGGAGCTGACCGCTTTTTGTTCTTTGACCTGACGGTCGATGCTGCGTCCGGCAGTGATGGGGGTGGGGTGGGGTTGGGCCATGGATACCTCGGGGTTGCGTGGGTGGGTGGGGGTAGGGGTGGAATTGGAAGGAAAAGGCGAGGGCTCGACCTGCGGGGGGATCTCAACCGTGGTCGCTGCAGGCTGGGCAGGAATATCTGTCTTGGCGCTTGAGGCGGTGCTCCCGGTCATCGTCGACAAGGGAGCTGCCGGATCGGAGGGCCGGGGTTTGCGGACATTCTTCTTCCGCGGCACGGAGAGTCCGGCGAAATCGAATTCCAAATTCGGGCGTTTCCGGGCCGGGTGCGCGGGATTCTGGGGCGAGTGTTTTCCAAGCATGGTTTTCGTCGCCGGACGCACACGCCCTTTGACAGGACGCAATCTATCTGATATTCAGACTATCTGACAATCATATTTTTATGTCAAACGCCACTTCTGTGAGTATCACCGAGGCCTCCCGGAACTTTTCCGACTTCATCAACCGGGTGGCCTACCGGCAGGAGAGTTTTTTCCTCATCCGGGGGAAAAAGCCGGTGGCGGAGCTCCGCCCGGTGGCCAGTGGTCGGCGTCTATCCGAGCTGCCCGCGCTTCTGCGCGGGGGGCCGTTGTTGGAGGCGGGTGATTGGGCGCCCTTCCGCCGCGACCTGGAGCACGTGCGCGCGGGCCGCTGACACCATGGGCATCCTCATCGACTCCGAGACCCTGCTCAGCTGGGCGGAACATCCCGCCCGTCTCGAGGCCTGGATGGGATCGCGGCGGGAAGAGGAATGCTTTCTCTCGATGGTGACCGTGGACGAATTGCTGCGCGCGGTGGCAGAAACCACCGAGGGGAAACGCCGCCACCGCCGCATGGCCTTTGTGGAATCCGCGCTCGAACATCTGCCGGTGCTGCCCTTGGACCGCAAGACCGCGCGCATCCACGCGGGTATCCGGCCGGGGGGCAAGGCGGGAGGCAAATCGGGGGAGGAATTGAGCGACCGCGATGGTTGGGTGGCCGCCACCTGCCTTGCGCACGGACTGGTGTTGGTGACCCAGCGCCCGGAGATTTTCCGGCGTGTTCCGGGACTGGTGTGTCAGGCCTATCCCGGGCCGGGCCGGACGGTCAGGCCTTGATCTGGAGGAAAACCAAGCCCAGGGCGACGAATCCCACACCCGCCCACTGCCAGGCCGAAAGGGGTTCGCGGAAAAGCCACCAGGCGGAAAGTTGGAGCAGGCAGAACCCCCCGCCGAGGGCGAGGGCGTAGACCACGTTCGAACTGCCCAGCTTGAGTGCGTGCGGCATAACCACCACACAGATGAATCCGGTGGCGTTGGCGGCGGCGAACCAAGCCCACCAGGCCCATCCATGGGCCATGGAAGTGTAGCGCAGCAGCAGGTTGGCACCGGCCATGCCCGCTGCGTAACAGGCAATCATGAGCCCTAATTTCATCCGCATCATGTTTATACGCCGATCCGTCATTGTCATGCCCAGATCTGAACGACATCGAGGGCATTCAATGGAGCAGGCCTAGCTGATTTCCCCTGCTGAATGGCGTGCAGGAGGTCCGGGCTGCCGGGAGCCCGGCGGCTCCGCCGAGTTCGTCGGCGAAGTCCGCGCGGGCCGAAGCCTCGGCGCGTTGCCTGGGCAGGCCCAGCAACTCGTAGTAACCGGCCAGTTCCCGGAGGAGGGCCTCCAGGGCCTGGGCGGGGTAGTCGTTTTCTGTTCTCATGGTTTCCTTTCCGGCCTTTACCGCGGAGAACAGGGGCATAAAAAAACCCACCGCTCTCTCGCGGTGGGTTGGCCATTTCTATTTCTTTTTGGCTCTTGTCTGGATTCAGACGTCCACCGCGGTCCGGAGGCCTTTGCGGCTCCAGACGGCAAACACGATCGTGCCGGAGGCCATAAGGATATGGCCCGGCCGCACATTCGTGTGTTGGCAGTGGTTCGTCACGAAATGCACCCTAGGTGGAGTCGGGTGGCAGGAAAAGTTTTTTTTCAACCGGTCTTGCTGTTTGCCGCAAAAATCCCTGCGCGGTCGGGGTTTCCGCGTTTGAGAATTTTCCGGTCCATCAGGGCAGGGGGATGTTCTTGAGGCTGAAGGGGACGACTTTCTCCTCGGGCGCAATCGGGATGATGATCTTGGCCCGGGTGTCGGGAGGCAGGAGGTCGTCCGACGAAACCGTGAGCAAAAGGGATCGTCCGGTTCCAAAAGAGGTGGAGCGGGTGGGGAGGGTTTTCCCGTCGGCGGTTTCCAATTCGACTTTCAGTACCTTGTCGATTTTTCCACCAAAGCGGACGCTGACGGAATGGTCGCGCAGCTCGGCCGCGTCCTCGGCGGCAATACTGCCCGGGCGGCTTTGGGCGGGATCGGTGATGCGTACTTCAAGTCCGTGGGTCTTGAAGAGATCGTTCTCGATGTCCTTGTTGACCTGGTCCTTGATGCGATCCACCAGGACGACCTGGCGGCGGTAGCAGAGAATGGTGACGGTGCCTGTGACTTCTTGGAGGAAGCGGGCCGAACGGGTGGCGGGCTTGAGCACGATCGGGAACTTCCCGGCCGGAGCATTGGGCGTGGCGGGATTTTTTTGCAGGCGCGCCGGTGCGGCGTCGACCGGGGGCGGGGCCAGATTGGCTCCGGTGTCGTCGACCGCCCGGACCAGGCTCAAGTTGTCGTATTCCAGGGCGTCGCTGAGGATCTCCCCCTCGAGTTCGATCCAGAGGCGGAGCTCGGCCGCGGCGGGGTCCGAGGTGCGCGTTTCGGTCAGTTCCACCAGATGGGGAACCACGGCGCTGTGCACCGTGAATGGGAGTGCGGCCGGGACGATCAGAGCGGAGAGGAGCAGCAGGACCGGATTGGGGGTGCGGGGCATGGGAGGCAGCATGTAGGGACGGGAGCATCCGTCAAAGCGCGAAATCAGGCCGGGTCGCCCGCTGGGTGTGGAAGAGGGAGACGGACGTAGGGGCTTTCGCGCAGGACGTTGGTCTTCCGTCCCGTCAACAGGAGGAAACACTCGCGGGCTGAACCGAGGACGATGATCGTGACGAGGATCAGGAAGGCGGCCGTGAGGGCGAGGTCGATGCGGGCATTGAGCAGGGCGGTCTGGGCGGCGGCCAAGGCGGGGCCCTCGAGGCCGCCGGCGATCCGGGCTTCGAGCGTGCGGATGGCCGGGAGGAATCCGGCCGCCCCGGGGGAGAAGATTTTCATCCATCCGGCGGTATAGGTGACGCCGGTGAGGAAGATCAGGGGGGCGACGGTGACGGCGCAGTAGCGGACCCGCCCCATCTTGACCAGGATGACCGTCCCGAGGCAGAGGGCGATGACGGCGAGCAATTGGTTGGAGATGCCGAAGATGGGCCAGAGGCTCTTGGCAATGCCGGCCGGGTCGAGGGCCCCCTGGTAGAGAAAAAAGCCCCAGGCGGAGACAAGCAGTGCGGTGGCGAGGATGTTGGCCCACCAGGAGCGGGTGTCGGCCAGACGGGGGGAAATGTGGCCGAGCAAATCCTGGAGGATGAAGCGGCCCACCCGCGTTCCAGCGTCGAGGGTGGTGAGGATGAAGAGGGCCTCGAACATGATGGCGAAGTGATACCAGAAGCCGAGGAAGGCGCGACCGCCGCCTGAGTTGGCGAAGATGTGGGCCATGCCGAGGGCGAGCGAGGGAGCGCCACCGGTGCGGTAGAAGAGGGTTTCTTCGCCAACGTCGGCGGCGAGTGAGGCCATGGTTTCGGTGGCGACGGGGAAGCCCCAGCCGCTGATGGTGGCGACGGCTTGCTGAGCGGTTCCGCCGACGATTCCGGCGGGCGAGTTGACGGCGAAGTAGACGCCGGGTTCGAGGACGCAGGCGGCGATCATGGCCATGATGGCGACGAAGCTCTCGAGCGCCATGGCGCCGTAGCCGACGGGCCAGGCATGCCATTCGCGTTCGATGAGCTTGGGCGTGGTGCCGCTGGAGATGAGCGAATGGAAGCCCGAAATCGCGCCGCAGGCAATGGTGATGAAGCAGAACGGGAAGACCTTGCCGGCGAAGATGGGTCCGGCGCCATCGGTGAACCGCGTGAGCGGCGGCATTTGGAGTTCGGGGCGGACGAAGAGGATGCCGACGCCGAGCATAAGGACGACGCCGAGTTTGACGAACGTCGAGAGGTAATCGCGCGGGGCGAGGAGGAGCCACACGGGGAGGGCGCTGGCGAAGAAGCCGTAGATGATGACCATCCAGGCGATGGCGATGCCGCCGTAGGTGAACCACGGCGCCCAGGCGGCGTTGCCCGCGACCCATTGGCCGCCGAAGATGCTGGCGAGGACGAGGAGGAATCCGATGACGGAAATTTCGAGGACCTTGCCGGGGCGCAGATAGCGCAAGTAGATGCCCATGAAGATGGCGATGGGCATGGTGGCGGCGATGGTGAACAGGCCCCAGGCAGAGTCCTTGAGCGCGTTGACGACGACGAGGGCGACGACGGCGAGGAGGATGATCATGATGAGCAGGACAGTGACGAGCGCCGTGAAGCCGCCGACTTTGCCGATCTCTTCGCGGGCCATCTGGCCGAGCGATTTACCGTCGCGGCGCATGGAGCCGAAGAGGATGATGAAGTCCTGCACGCAGCCGCCGAGGACGGCGCCGATGATGATCCAGAGGGTGCCGGGGAGGTAGCCGAATTGGGCGGCGAGGGTTGGTCCGACGAGGGGGCCGGGGCCGGCGATGGCGGCGAAATGGTGGCCAAAGACGATCCACTTGTTGGTGGGTTCGTAGTCGTGGCCGTCGCGCAGGCGTTCGGCGGGGGTGGCGCGTGCGTCGCTCAAGATCATGACCTTGGCGGCGATGAATTTGGCGTAGAAACGGAAGCCGATGAGATAAAGGCAGACGCTGGCAATGACGAGCCAGATGGAGTTGACGGGTTCGCCGCGATTGAGGGCGATGCCCATGAAGGCATACGCGCCGAGCACGGCGATGGCTCCCCAGGCCAGGTGGCCCAAAGTTTTGGTCATGAGTTGTGATTGTACCTAAGCCAGGCTTGGAGTCGTTCCCGAGCCGAGCGAAGGAAGCTCTTTGCTGAGCTGAGCCGAGTTTGCCAGGCTGCTCTTCGCCCGATTCGATCGGCACACGTATCGCGAGGGTTCAAAAGTCAGTAGTGGTAGCGGGCTTGAAGGTAGTAGATTCGATCGTCCGTGACGCGATAGACGAGGCGGTGTTCCTGGGTGATTCGGCGAGACCAGCATCCGG
>JANRJG010000027.1 GCA_033875315.1 Candidatus Methylacidiphilales bacterium | reverse complement strand
TGTTTCAGTTGCCGTGCAGCCGTGGGAATGAGCCCATAATTGTCCAAGTCCAGCTTTCCATTGCCCACCTCCACGGAAATCCAACAGGAATAGCCCGTCTTGGGATCATAGATCCAACCCGAGGCGGGCAACTTATCCAGGTCCGGTATGGTGCAGAGGACGGGAAAATCTCCGAAGTAACTGCCGTTTTCCTCCACGGAGAACTTGATGAAGTTGATGTAGGCGTATCCTGCTTCTGGGAAGCAGATGATATTGACGAAGTCCGGCCAGGGACACCAATCCACTGCTTCCTCGTAGAACTCACTTTCCTGCTTCGAAGTTGGTTCAGTGGATGCTTGAGTCGTATCTGCCGTCTGGGCTTCCCCCGGGCCGAGGACAATAGTCAGCACAGCGAAGGCAGAAAGAAAACTTCCACCAAAATTCCTGGAACGTCTCATCGAACTTAGGTTAATAAAGATGAATTTAGTTACTGTCTATGCCTAACCCGCGCCATTGTGAATAACTCGATAATAAAAGTCGAAAGAGCGAATTTGTGGCAATCTTATGGCGAAGCCATAGGGCCAACGGATAGCTCAGAGATGGATAAACTCGCAAAACCTGCAACGTCGCTAAATACAGTTTAGGGAGCCTTCTTCTTCCGAATTGCCAATCGGTAAGTTGGGGCCAGCATCTTGACCCAACAGACTTTTAATGTGCGGGAATATTGCGCACAGAAGGAACTAGGCATGGTGGCGAACACTCTTCATGCGACGTTGAACAGGCACCTTGTTCTTCAACCTTGGAATCCCCTCCACTCTGCGTGCGCTTTGCCTGCCCGTCCGCGCGAGCGGGAGGTTTCTGAGGACTAAATCCAAGAACACTTTCTGTTTTCAGGCTGACCAAAGGGATGGAATCCATGCGGGGGTATTCTTTCCAGAAAAAAAGGCGGTGGCGGTTGCTTTCATAAAATTGTTTCAACCGCTCGTCGACGGAAGCCCGGTCAGCAACCACAAAAGACCCTCCGACTGCATAGACAATGTACAACCCATCGAATACTGCACATGAAGCCGCATCGGTTTTCATCCGCCTTCCAACGTGAGATGTTTCAAGCAACGAAGCCGACTCAAGAGTGACCGCCACCTGAGCGTGCTCGACATTTGCCAGATTCCACAATCCAAGAAGTCTTTGCGATACCGGTGTTCCACTAGCCACGACGAGAATAATAGCACCGACAAACACCAAGAAAACACGCTGATCCCATTCACGAAGACCAAGCAACGCAGTCAAGAAAAACGCTATAAAGAAGGTATAAAAAATCAGAACTTTGTAAAATGCGGCATGATCGTGCTCCAGAATTCCTAGGATAAAACCAAAAGTGCCGCCAACTAAAATACATGAGATGAAGAGAGGAAGAACATGGCAAAATCCCTTAAAAACAAGGCCCTTCAATGTCAACGGGCTATCGTTACACGACAAGAGCGTGAAGAAGCACAAAACTGCTAGGAAGAGCAGGCAGATTAGAAGCAGCGACCACGTAATGTTTAGGGAGAGCTTCGACACAACCCCAACCGCCAAAGCAGAAACCACCACGACCGGCACAGCAACAAATAGCACCACCGTAAGCAATTTGCGTTGTGGTAGCACTTGTCGGTTCTTGATCCTGACCACGCATTTATCCAGCCAATGAAGGGCGTAAAAAAGCAGGAACAGATACAGCCCGAGACCGACGGAAAGGGCCAGTATCAGGAAGAACAATGAAACTGCCCCTTCATCCAACGTGAGCTGGGGGATGTGACCCCAACGGTAGGCATGGGGAACGATCAGAAGGGTCCCCGTGATTGGAAATAGACCAAGCAAAGCAACTGCAATAATTTTTACCCAACTCCAATATTTCTCGAATGGCATCAATTCGCGACACTGAAGAAAGCATCTTTAGTGGCCAGCATATTTTTTAATCCACAAATAGGTTCCTATATAGAGACCATCCCCAAAATAAAGTGAGGATAAGCATCCAGATGAAACCACCGCTACCACCTCCCGACTGAATAAATTCAACTGCCACGATGCCTAGCCAAACAACCACAAACATGTGACAAAACGTCACGTTGATTTTGAACATGGACCACCCTGGCTTTTTCCACCAAAGAAGCCACCCCATCAGCATGAGGACGTGTAGCGGGATCAAGGCCAGCGTAAACAGGGTGAAGAAAGCCTCGGAAACAGCCCATGTCGACGTCAACCATTGAGCCAATCCATACATCGCGGCCAACTTTCGGCATATGAAAAATACCGACCCGACGACCCCCACCACAAGAGCCGACGACACCATCAGCAGAAACCCACGGGCAATACACCGCACAACCTGATTCCAACCAATCGTATTCTTCATGTTATTTACTCCTGTTTGTTTTAATTAAGATAGGGGCTATATGCCTCAAAGGGTGTTGACGCGCAAATGCCTCGAAATAGCGACCACTACCCAGAACAACACCCCGCCACCCACAAACTGGATCCATATGAAGAAGGCCATGTCTTGGGCATTAGAGGGCGGTTACATGGGGGGGCTAGTTCCAAAGGGTTATTCCGGTTAATGTGTCCAGAAAACATCGAAAACTTTGAAGCGATATTCCAGACACTTGCTTACTTTGGTTTAGATTGAACAACTGGGATTAGAATCGCTTCCTGAGAAATTTGACTTGGCAAAGAGGTCAGTAGGAATATCTTGAAAATCCTCTTCATGGACTACACGCGCACCATTGTCTCCTGGGTCTCCATACCCACCGCTCTCCGCTAAGGAGAGCCTCCCCCGCGCTTGCCACGCCCACCCGTTCCGGTGGGTCTTCAATTAAAAATGTTCCCAGGAGACTTATGCCCGTACCAGAACCTCAAAAGGTTGACACTCTCACGACCGCCAGCCAGGCCGCCGCACTAAAATCCCTTCAGCGTAATTTTGCCGTCAAATGCCTCATGCCCAAAGTGGGCAGCGTGAAGGTCCGAACACACACTTTATTGGTAGGCCCCACTGGGGTTGGTAAAACGGAAGTCATTCGCAGGTTCGCCGGGGAGATGGGCCTGGCGTCAATGACCATCCCCTGCAACTCATGGATCCCCTGGGGGGCTGCCACCCAACCATCCTCTCTAACCACAGTTGCAACATTCATCGGTGCATCCGATTCCAAGAAGAAGCTGTTATTTTTGGACGAGGTCGACAAAACGGTGCCGCCGGGGGCAGGTGGTGCATATGGAAGTTCTTGGGCCCTGGGCGTCTTTGGGGAGGTGCTTGCGTTGTTGGATGGCGACGGGCGGCTCAAAGGTGTCGGTTGGAGTGACGAACATATTGCCCGCTTTGCAGACGTCTTTGTCGTCGGGGCGGGGGCTTTCCAACAACTGGCCACCCAGCAAAAAGAGGAGGATGCGGCAGCGAACCGGCCCCAGGTTGGATTCGCCGTGGGGGATCCCGTGAAGCTCGATCCCCCCCACTATTCGCGCAAGGTCAACGGTCAGGGGTTGCCCCCGGAGATCGCTTCCCGTTTTGCCGCTGACGTGGTCATGTTGGAGCCCCCGACTGAAGCTGAGTACGTTCGCGGTATCATTCGGATCCATTCCGCCTTCAAAGGTGAGAAAGGGAAAAAGATTCCTGATACCGAGATTCGTTCACTGGCAAAAGCAGCCGTGGACAGTAACCAGGGGATGAGGTGGTTTGAAAGTTATTGCCTGCGCCTGGCGGCGGATGCCGTGGAAAAGGACATTCCCCTTTTGAAGCCCTTCAATCTCTCCCCAGGCCCGTTCCCCGCACCCCCCACTGGTCCCACAAACCCACCGGCACACGAGCCCGGGAAGAAAGGGAACCCATGGATCAAAGGTTCCGCAGGCCAGACTAAACCACCCGGGAAAAACGGGAAGCACCCCGAACCGAAAAACAAAGAGGCTGCACCAAAAGCAGATCCCGCAGCGACTGGTGGCCTGGCAGCGCAACTCCAACTCACGATTCCACCGACCGTTCCTCCGCCCAAGGCCGCGCCGCCGCCACCCCAACCCACTATGCCGGAAAACTGGTCTCCCGCAGTGCGCCCTATGGCCGATGAACAGTCTGTCCGGTTTCGCGCCCTCGCTGCGGCGCGCAGCATTCGACTGCTTATGCTGCACGTAAAACTGCATGAGACATTCTTGGCAGCGGGAGAAAATGAACTGGCAGGGTCGGAAAAAGAGGGCGGATTGGGCGATTCAAGCACACTAGCTTTACTGCTGGGTGCCACTTGCTGGTCGCTTGAGGAATACTGGGATCGCGAAACCTCCAATGAAGAACTTTTCGGGCACGAATTCAATTTCAATAATGTTCCCCGCCTCGTAAGCGACTTGGAGCGAAACATGGAACACTACGCCATTGAGTTCTCGAGCATTGGCATGGGCAAAGTCCTCCTTGAGGCCGCTGCCGGCCTGCGGGAATTTCATATCGAATGGGACCTTTGGTTTAAACGCGAAACGCCGATTGGCGAGGACAACGAGTGGTGAAAACACTTTGGGAAATCAATATGCCCGAACTTTTGAATAGCCTACTCCGGGAGCAACCCGTCATTTTCATGGCGGTCTACCTAGGTGCATTGCTCCTGCTCTTGCTCTCAGGCCGCCGTGGAAAGAGCGAGGAGCATAGAGAAGGCAAGCCACCTCACGCCCGGTGAAGCAGCAGCAACCCAACCGGCTCAGCCAGGGCTGAGTCCACGAGGCTTCTTGCCTTTCGATGCAGCGGGTGCCTGCGGAGCAGGGAGAGCAGTGGTGGGAGGTGCGGTGGGAGCTGGTGCGTCGCTCGGGGCAGCGCTTGGAGGGGGCGCTGTGCTTGCAGCAGCACTGGGGCTCTGGCCGATTTTGTCGAGGTACTCCGGCGACTCTTTGTAGGCCAGATCCGGGGTGAAGGTTTCCGGGTTATCGAGGTAGTCAGAAGGGTAGAAATTCAGGTAGGCATCCTGAGTCTTCCTTAAGTTGAGACGATAGATGTAACTATCAATCGTGGTCTCTTTATCCATATGACCCGCGAAATGGGCGATGAAGTTGATGTTTGCACCCAAGGCCTTGAGCATGGACAAACCGAGCTTTCTGATCGGCTCGCGATCCTTTTCGTTTTCTTCCCGTCCCTCCATCTTCTTGAAGGTGGAATTGAACAGATGGACGTTGAGTTTCTCCGAGAAGGCCTTTTTGCGCGCATTGTAGGTCACGTCGGGGTCTTTCGGATCCTCCGGGACATCAAGGGCCACAACATAGCCATTCCTCGGAATGTCGTTCTTGAAGAATGCTTGGAGCCGCACGAATAGCCCCCTGGGGAGGTAGTTGGCATGGTAGAAGGTGCCTTCGCCTTTTTGAATGAACTCAGGCACGCCGACTGACCCCAGGCCTGGATTGAAGTACTCCCACCTGTAGTTGGCAATCTCCTGGCAGCGGGCGCACGAGCCAATGAGCAGAATAATGGCCGGGTATAACTCGGGTGCTTTGGCCAGGGTGAAGTCCAGAAGTGTTACCAACTCCAACGGTGAGTGGTCGGGTACCGAAGTGGGACCGCGCCGGGAATGCGATTTAAGTCTGCCAGAACGGGGAACAAAGTCGGCCGGGTTGGTAAGAATGAATGACCTTTTTGTGAAGTGCTCAAAGACGGTGTGAAGGTAACGACGGTTTGCCGCAATGGTGGACTTTTTGTTACCCTTTTCTGAAAGGACCGGGTTGAATTCTGTGGACCAGTCCACCTTGCTGGGAGCCTTGTCCAAGATGGAGGGGGGCAGCTTACGATAAAGACACACAATGTTATTCCAATAGGATGCGCCATCAAGGGGGCCAGGATTGTCAATATCCTTCATGTGAACCTCTCTTAAATAGCGTCGGAAAAATTCACGAACGGGCAAAAGAACATAGTGAATGTTGGGCATGAACTCTTCGACAAAATCCTCAAGGGTGATGTCGTACCCCTTACTCTTGATCATGGCATGGGCCCTGCGGGCAATTTGGAGCAACCGTTCATCCTCTGCGGCCTGATCTTTGAGTTGGATGGCTTTCCAAATTTGGCCCATGCGGAGCTTGAGGTGGTCCTTGGCCTGATCCTCCGTGTCGTGCCTCAACCTTTCCTGGCATGAGGATTTTCCTACCTTTTCGCCTTTGGCCTCTCTCTCTGCCTTGACGAACCTGCCGGGAATGAGGGTTCTCCATCGCATTCCATCACCCGAGGGAGGCACTTCATAATAGCAGGGCTGATTCCTGACCTTCCCCTTCTTGATGAGGTCACTCATGGTAACCTCCGCTTGGTTTTGCCCCTTCGGGCCAAGTAATCCTTGCAACATCCTTGCAAAGTTGGAGAGCAGGGACGGCTTCTGGGAGGAGGACGGGGCGGGGTTCATTATCTGCTAAAGATAATCTTAGGGAGCGAAGCTCCCTCTGACTTCTTTGGGACCCCATCGGATTTTTGAGAGGTAAAACAGGGCTTTTTTGCCCCAAAAACACCCCTTTTAACCCTACCCCCGCGCTCTTCGTAAGTGGTTGATCTACCCCAGTCCCCCCGGCAAACCTTGCAAGAACCTTGCAACCATCCCCAAGGCCCCGGAAGAGTGCTTCCAAGCCACTACGGAGAGGTTCAAAGTTGGGGACTGCTGCCATTGTCCCGGTCCTATGTCGAGGCAGCCCCGGATCTGCAAGCGGGGAAAGGCAACTATTTACCGACCCCCAACAATCTTGCCCACACCGGGCGCGTCCGGGGAAGAGTCATGAGCGTGGTCCTCTTCTCGGGGGGTGGAGGAAGTTCACCCAGGTCCAGCGGGATCTGGTAGGGGTGGTCATGGAGCTTCACCGTCCTGCGGGACACCTCGCTTCGACCGGGCATGTATCGGGCCAAAAGGCGCATGTCGCATTGCAGGGGATCGAAACGCACCACTCGGGAAGAAAGGCGATAGAAGGGAACCTTGCCTTCGGACATCCATTTTTCCACGCAGGACACGGTCACCCCGTAACGCCTGGCGAGGCGTGACTTGGACAGGAGGGGAAAGCTCGGGGCAGGAGCGGCAGGGAGGCTAGTTTTGACCGGGGGCACAGTCCAGAGATACGGGGGCGTTGTCGACTACCCGGGACTGTAACCAGGCATCCAACTGCTCTTGGGACGGCTCGTCGGGCAGTTCCCCACGGGTGACGGCCCCCTGGAGTGTCCCCAAGGGTATGCCGGTGCGCTTGGCTATGGCAGGCAGGGAAGAAGCTTGGGAGGAAGGGGCGATTGTCATAGGGGATACTAGGGGTCGGGCGGAAATAGTTCACCCATTTCTCAACTTTTGGCAGAAACGGCCCAAATTCGGGCGATAGGGTTCCAGGGCGACAAACACCTTGCCCAAGCCCGAGACCGGCCTAAACGGGGCAAATAGGCGGCTTGGCAAGGGGGGAGGAGGCTTGGCAGCCCGTTGGGACTTCTCCAGCCTTTGGGTATGGGAAAAAAGCTCAAGCCCGCCACCGACCAGTCACAGATCCCCTTGGACGACGTAACCGGTCAATTCACCGTGCACGACTACCAAGGCCAGCAGGTCAGATCTTTCAGCCTTACTGGGGGCACTATGGAGGAAGCTTTGAAATTCCTAGATCGGGTGCTCGCGTTTCCTTGGAGAGGGGATTACCTGACCCCCGCAGACATAGCACTCGTAGCTATGGTTACAAACACACGGGTGCGACAATGGGTAGACGAAGGTAAATTAACCGCCGTGCGCAACAATCGGGGGCACATGAAAATACTCCGAACTGAAGCTCTGGCTTTTATCGAGACCCTGCCCCCTCAGCGAAAGAAACGAAAATAGCTGGCAAACTCGCGCTCTGGATTCCAATCCATTTTGAGCACAATTCCGTGCCTTCCCCTCAGCGAAAGAAACGAAAGTAACAGGCATTTCCGGGCCCGATTGATTTCGGCCATAAATTCCGGACCTCCCCCCACGGCGAAAGAAACGAAAATACCAGGCCGAGTAGCCACGACTCTCCTACTGTCCCCGGGAAGAGGATCGGAGGGTCAGAGGGTCAGGGTGGGGCGAGCCGCCGACTTGGACAATCCCCTCGAAACAAGCGGAAGGGACCGTGATGGGGCGGGGGCAGAAGGGGGAACGAAGACGAACCTTTCCTGCCACCAGCAATCTTTGAAAGTTGCGTAGCGCAGGGCATCCCCGGGGGCCAACTCAAGCTGGTCGAGATCCCAATCCAGGGGTGAGATCGAATGGGGCCGCAGCTTCTTCGCCTTCGGCTTTTTCACCGCTCCATACTGGCCCTTGGCATTCCGCTTTTGCTCAGGACGCGGGCCATAGGGGGCGGGCACGGCGAACTTGGTCACCATCTGGCGCCCACCCTCAATAATACCCGCATTGCCACCATGCTCAGGGACATAAACTAGGCGTTTCGTCCCGTTCGCGAACTCAATCTCGAAGCGCCGAAACCGCGAGGTGACTTTGTATCCCGGTTGCATGTGGACCTGGGTGGCATCCATAAAGGACGACCAGAATCCGGTGAATGCTTCCTCGCCCGGTTTCACAGTCAGTTGCCCGACCATGGGGTCCCGCAGCACCGGGTCCACTCGAATGACGTTGACCGAGGAGCGCAGGGCCTCCCGAATCTGAAAACGGGAATCCCGGTCTCCACTCTTGTCGATGAGTTCCCGGATGGTGGCCAAGCCAGAATGAATGGCTTCGGGGGTCGTGGGAGCACTACTCTCAGCCTGCTGAAGTTCGGTTTCCATAACCGAGAGCTGCAGTTCCTTTTCACTGATCCGCTCAACGAGTGACTTGGGGGGCGTCTTACTGCTTTCTGCTACTTCCAATAGCCGTTGGATGGCTGCCTTGTGGGATTCGATCCGAGACTTCAAACCAAGGACACGGGTCTGGAACTCATCCACAAGAAGGTCCGAACCACTGGCGAAGATGGCAGCGATGTCGATGTGCCCAATGGTGGAAAGCACGCATTTTTCAAAATGGTGGTAAGGCCAGCCGGCGCCTCCAGTGGCGCACTGGAGGTATGCGAGGCCATCCCCCTTGGATAGGCGGATCATTGGCAGACCCGTATCCCAATCCTTGGTCAGATGTGAGAAAAGGTTGGAAAGGTTTTCCCCCACACGTCCCCGGTGGAACTTTTTGCGGTGGAAAGCGCCTTGGAGCCTGGCCCACTGGTCCATGTCGATAACGGCAGGAAAATATCCCTCGACCGGATCCCCCACGGGGACACGTTTCCCGTCGACCTTTTTGTAGGACTGGAAGCGGCCGACCAGCGCCGACGACTCGCACACTTTCTGGATGTACGACTTGTGCCACATCTCCCCCCCTCGCCCGTCCATTCCCCAGGCCGGAATCTTCTCACGGTTGAACTGGTTTGCGATGTAGACCACCCCCTTGCCGGCCAGCTTCTCGTTAACGATGCGGCGGATCAGGGCGACCCGCTCCGCGATGAACTCGAACGCTGTCCTGTCAGGCCTCATCCGGAGCCAGGCAGGACAGCGGGCCGTGAGCTTCTTCCCCTCTTTTGTCAGCTTCTCGCGTTTGCCGAACCATGCTGCGGAACCGTGGCGACTCTTGCGCTTCGATTCCGCATTGCCGGACTGCATTTTCAACATGCTCCCGAAGAAGGCGAAGGGGTCTTGGCAGACCACCTCTTCTGTAAGTTCCTGGCCATCGGCCAGGATGACCAAAATGATACCGGCCCTCAGCAGGCCCACCAGCAATTCAACCTGCTCCAGCAAGCCTTCGCGGCTAAGACGATCCCAGCTCTCGAAGAGGAGGCGCGATCCCCGAGGGATCTCCCCAGCTCGAACCTTGGCAAGGAAAGCACCCAATGCTCCCTTCGACCGGTGGCTTCCCCGAAAGGCGCTTACGCCCAGGTCACGGAGTCGCAGGGAATTGTCGAGGGTCAGGCCCTTCTCGGCGCAGTATTGGTCTGCGAGTGCGGATTGTCGCCGTAGGGAATCACCCCCGGCTTGTTCTGGAGTGCTAAATCTTACGTAGTGGTAGGCACGGGGTGCGGTCTTCATGTTTAGGTTAAGTCCAGGCACCTGAGGTTTGTCAACCGCAAGTGGGAAATAAGGCTACAACATCCTGCTCATCGGAAATCCCGGTTCGGGGAAAAGCATGCTGGCCAAGCGACTGCCCACCATCCTGCCCACCCTCTCCCTGGAAGAAGCCATTGAAACCACCCGCATCCACAGCGTGGCCGGATTGCTGCCCCCCGGGCAGAGCCTGGTCGCCCGCCGCCCCTTCCGCTCCCCCCACCACACCATCTCCGACGTCGGCCTGATCGGCGGCTCGTGTCCAAAACACGCAACGCTGCGAGCAGCACACTGAATGCTGCGAACGCAATTGAATATCATCACACAACTCAATTATCAGAGCAGAAATCCCGAAGCTTGATTTCGCAGGGTTCGCTGGCATCACCATAAGGCGCGAACCGACTCATGAAGACGCAGCCGAACCTTATACTTTGCTTGAAGTTTGAGAGGCCCCATCGGTTGCAGGCGTTCGGGGAAGTGAGTCATGAGAACGCGGGATTTCCCACTGCATTCGTGCAGTCCTACTGGGCTCCATGCATAGCCAAACGCCAAGGCAGGCGGGTTGTCTGGATAGCTGAGAGAGGCCCAGAGCTCATCAAGACTGCGACTATTGCCACGGCATACATTCCGGCGTTGCCTGTGGGCAGCATATTTGAGCCAGCGGAAACCATTAATCCTCCTACCGTTGGTATAACTGTGGTCCGCGGGGATTTGAACGACCCTGTAAAGTTGATCCGACGAGATAACCGAGCCACGTTAAGAGACAGTGGTGTACAAGCGGCAGTGAGTCGCTTTGAGGCCATTTTCCCTCGCGCCGTAGACTGTGACTACGCATTGATATGGCTTCGTTTTAGCAGGAAGGGAAGTGTCGCCAACGTGCTGATTCCCACTTGGGAAGCGATCCGATTCTTCACCTGCGCCACTTCAAAACTGTTCATGGCGGTGCTAAGTGGCGATATTGGGACACAAAGGTGGTTTTGCGGCGCTAGGTCGAACTACGATAGTATTAGAAACGCGACTCATTTACACCTAGGACCCGAAGCTTCACAGTCAGAATGTGCGGTCATCGCCAGTATGGTTGCAGAAACTGCCCTCCGCAAATCACTACTTGAAGTCCATAAAACTTTTAGGTTTGAGCAGCTTTCTCAGAAACCGAGCAAATATCCGCTGTTTGACTGGCCGTTTACGTCGATCAAGCAGATCGAATTCCAAATGTCGTGGAGTTCGAGAGTTGGGTCATCGGAAACACATTTGGTGGAACGGATTCTGGCTATCAAGCCGCTTAGAAAGTTGGGCAAAGTGGTGATCGAGCAATCCAACCAGGGCGGTATTGCGCCATCGTTGAGTCCTAAAAAATACCCGGCATTAGGGCAACAATGGCTTCCATCAGGTTCTCAGGTCCAAGTGACAGTCGAAGCCGGGAGTAACCTTGCCGGCGTCGTCAACGTTCCGACAAGTGAAATGGGCAATGCGTTTACAAGTCTGAGCCGAATTGAGCACTTGGAGGTTCTGCGTAAACCACAAGCAAGTAGTAACCGGCAAGGTATTAGAAGCGACGACGTTAGCTTTCCGAAACACACCTTGGACGCTGTGCCAAGCCCGCATGGGGAACACGGGAGGATCAAACTCAGCCAGGACCAAGGAGAAGCTATCCAACGTGAAAAGTTATTTATTTGCGGGACCTTTATGGAGATCGTTGAAAAGGCTTCTGCAGGTCGAGGCTTCAAGCCCGCCACCTGGCCTCAAGTCTTCGGCCTAGAGGAGCCATGGAAAGGCGTTCGGATAACACCAACGAACCAGCGGTTATGTAAAGCGGCTTCCGCGTATTTGGCCTCAAAATGCGGTTGGCTTTATGTCCTTAATAAAAACAAATCGGACGCGCATCGGACTTTCTATGTAGCACAATTTACCGACGGAAGAGGAGGTTACTGCTGTGTCTTTGACATTGAGGATACCACCCCAAATGGAAGGTTTGCTATGCGTGTTGTATGGAGTCGGGACAAGAGGGCTTTATCCGGCTCTTTGATAGAGCAATTGCTATTGAGGCAAATGTTGTGCCGAGGGCGAATTCCTACGCGTCATCTCAGTGACCATGGCCTATCCATCGCAAACATTAGGCATGCCGTTTTAACGATTCCGGCCGAAGTATCTAACTCGGAGAAAAATGCTGTTCGCATTAAGTACGTTGCATCATGCGCCCACTCACTCGGCGAGAAGCTCGCTGAGTTACTAGCCTGAGTATTCAGTCCGGCCTGACCCTTTGCGCCGCTTACCTCGGACGAAGAACTTTTCCCAACGCAGCGCAATATGGCTCCAGTGCGTTGTACTAGCGTAATACCCTTTTGCCTTCAAAAGGTCCGCGAATCGCTTGGGCGATGCTGGCAGCAAGTGCTTATGGCGACTCGCCATCCGTTCCGCTTCCTTCAGCCTTTTGAAATATGGACTGAGTTGCAGTCTGAAAGATTCCTTATAGCTGCTCGCCGCGGGCATTGCCCGAAGATGCTTCCAGTGCGTGTGCAGGTGCAAAAGCTCCGAACGGAGAACGGACGCTACCCAGAACGGCGCTTGGTTCGGTTCTTGCGTCACATCGGAGCTCGTAACTCGGTGCACACGGCACCAATCAACGAAAACTCTGGGCCAATCAACCAACCATGAAGCGATGTGCGAGGATGCCTTGATTCGATCCTCCAATGACGCGTAGCCCAAGTGGGTAGGAGAGCGGGCTGGCGTGACTGACTCCCGAAACCTTATTGGGGCTTGGGACAAGGCGAACATCAAGAGAATATGAAGGCCATCGAAGAAGAGATGGGTGTAGTTCAATCTCAGCACCGGATCTGCGACGTAGCCTTGATCAAGAGAGTATTCCAATAATCTTTGGAATGAGGTCAGCTCTTTTGACGCTCTCGATGAACGGGCCAAACGGAGATCTGCACGACAATTGTAACAACTGTATACTGCATACGAAGGGAGTCTGCGCTTGTTGCCCATGTCCAGACGATGTAAATTCACCGGGCTGCCGCATTTTGGACACCGGTCCTGCAAGTGGATACTATGCTCGATGCAGACTACTGAGCACGCAAGGCGCCACTGCATCTTGAAATAGGGAATTGGGGCGTTCGCAAGACACTCAGGACAGAATAGCAGGCCCGGCTTTGTGCATACCCTGGACCGTTTTCCCATTGGCAGAACCCACTTGGTCATGCCATCTGGAACCACCTCTGGTGATAGTCTGTCCTCTAGGCTGCTAAGGTGTGTTCGACGAATGACATCTTCGTCGCATCCCACCCCTTCAGCCAAGAGTTTCCAGAATTCGGGTGTCCTGTGACGATCAGCATTTCTGGTCCAAAGAGTCCTCGCGCCGGGCCAAACCCTCGTGCAGAACGTCTGAAGCTTTATCCCATGTGCCGAGGATAGGCGAACCAGCCACGACGTAAATAGCTCACCCGGAAGGGGTTTTGGCCTTATGGACCAAGGCAATGATGATTGGCCATGGCACCCAGGAGATCCCGAGTAACGGACAAAAGGCCTGCTAGTAGGGTTCAAACGTGAGTTCAGTCTTTCTCCTTCGATCTCCCGGCGCGGTCCAATCGATGGCATTTAGGATCTCAATGGTAATTCGTTCCTCCCCGTTTTTGATCGCGAATCGTGCTGCAGTCGCAAGGAGCGTGGACAGCTCTCCGATCAAGCCTCCACTCTGTTCCCAGAGCACATAAGACATCTCCCGTGAAGCAAACGCGGAGGGAAGAGCCAACGGAATGACCGCCTCAAACGTCGCGAGAAGTTTCCTATACTCCTCATCGTACTTCCAGCGAGGCAGTGGAATGGGGAGAAACCGATTCGCGACCTGATTATCAATTTGAATCGCGTTGAGCGCTGTTTCAACACCAGCCGCTACAATTGATATCCCGAGCTCGTTACTAAGATACTTGATCAGATTAAGCATCACCCGCTGCCGTTTATTGTCCCCCGCCAAGATGTGCTGAATCTCATCGATTATGAGGATTTTGGTTCCAACACCCTTAAGAATTTGGAGTGCGTGATACCGCTTTTGATTAACGGGATCGCCGGGTCGGCAAGGAGTCGAGAATTGCCCCAAAATCGCATCGAAGAATGTGCTTTCCTTTGGCTCCTCGGGCGCCTGGATGTAGACGATGGGTGCGACATCTGCTTCGCTGGGTAGGCACCGTGGACTTGGATTGCGAAGCAAGAATTCCTTCAGAATAAAAGACTTTCCGTTGTTGGTAGGACCTACAAGAAGCGCACTGTGCGGTCTTGCTCTGCGGTTCATCATCAGCAACTCCTGTAAGTAGTCCAGGATTTCTTCACCCCGTCGGTAAGGAATCCAAACCTCCTCAGTGAGTTGAAGCACTCTCGCTTCCATAGGAAGGGAGAGATGCGGGATAACGTGCCTGTGTAAATGCGAACTCATGATCTAAACCTGATTCCAACCATGTCCGGCGCAAACTGTTCGTGCTTAGAACTGTGCTCAATAGGCATCGTGGATTGGGTAGTCTTGGCTGGTTTACCGGAAAGACGCTTGGCCTGAGCCTGCCTGCGCGCTCGCTTTGTCGCTTTTTCCGAAGTGCTGATCTGACGGCGCAATTCCTTGTATGTGTTAAAAATGACTGATTCATCATCCTGGGTAAGCCCCTTTTCACGCAGCCGCCTTCTGACAGCTTGAAGCTCCCATAGACTGATCGGAGGAAGTCCCGTGTTCCTATAGGGGATAGGATGATAGCGGCTGTTTTTCTCATCCCACAGATAGATTTCGCTGATGTCCCGCGGGTCGTAGCGGAAAATGAACTGCCGCTTTATTCTTGCCCGCCCTGGGATGGTGGCATGTGTGTAAGGCCGCAGGACATCCGCATAGTAGTGTATGCCCTTGATTCGGACCCCGTAGTCGGTAATTGTCCGCTCTACAAAGGGAAGTAAGTCCATCCGGAGCCGCTCTTCGTCGTCAACAAAAGGGGGCAGGCCGCAGCCACGATTCTTGGCGCTACAAGTAATGCCGCGCCTCCAAGCCTCCCGAGGACTTATGCCCAGGCTGGAGTGGACCTTGCGGTGGTATTCACCATCGATTATAGTCGCCAGATATCGCTCCAATTCCTTCAAGGTCATTGATGCGCTTTTCTCGGAAGGGAAGTTTCCGCGCTCTTTGGGGTTGGAGAAGGTGGCGCCCGGCAGGCCTTTCAGCTTCTCTGAAAGAGTCCCCATGTAGCGTTCGATATGTCCACCCCAGTTGGGCTTCTTGACGGGGCGCCATTGCAGGTTGATCTGGTACTGCGTGCAGGCCCTCTTGAGCATTTCCCCTCGAAATTCCTTCGCGTTGTCCGCATGGACAAACTTGGGGACCCCGAAGAAGGGCCAATCGCAATCAGTGCTCAGTTTGAGCCCAAATGCCCAGTGCTCCTTCATGCGGATGGCATGGCAAAGGGCCAAACCCACAGACAGAGCCCCTGGCGGTTCAAGCGCCAGACAGAAACCCAGTACGACGCGGGTGGCCACATCCATCACCACTGTAATCCACGGTCTTCCGATCGGGAGTCGTGACTCGTCATCTACAACGATGATGTTGAGCAGCGTATGATCTATCTGGACGACATCGAGAAGGTCGGCGACGGCGGGCGTATCCATATTTGTTCCGTAGGCTTGCTCGGCAACATCTGATCCAAGCCGCGCCATAACGACCTCTCGACGGGGTATGTCACGGAGCCTCGCCCTTACGGTGTTGATGTGGGGAGCGCGAAGCTTCAGTTCGCGGCACTTTATGAGGATGTCTTCGTGCAGCGTCCCAAATGTAGCCCTGGCGGGTTGCAGGTACACCTCCTTGATGCAGGACTGGATGACTTCTTCTATAGCTGCGTCCAGGACCTTGCGGCCAGCGACTCTCCCGCACTTTCGGGGAATGAGTGCGGCGATAGATCCTTCCCGGAGTAATCTTTGCCGCCACCGATATAGCGTTGCAGGATGAATTCCGGCGTTACGCGCAGCCTCGGCGCAGTCTTTCACGGTGGTTCTCCGGTCAAGCAGTGCGTGGACCACCCGAAAGCGCTGTTCGGCCACAGACCATGCCTCCTCCGATATCGCTGCAAGGTCGGGAATGGCAACCGCTTCGTCATTTCTGATTGGTTCGAGACTCGAAATGGCGGCAACCAGATTCACATTTTCTGAAATGTCGGTGAGAAGCACTTCAGTCTCATTGAGAATATCGCGGACGATAAACTCGCGAGAGTTTCTCCGCACCAGCGAACCCTTCACCAGTTTAATGACGTTACTCATGGTCGAAGGAAATCAGTCCTGATCTTGGACGTTGGGAGTGGCCAGCAGAGACCCAAACCTCCGTGCGGTTGTGGAGCGCCTTATTGAGGTCTGCTTCGATGTAGCCGGAGCTAAGCTGCTTCCAAATTGTTGCCAAATAGGTCGCCTTCACCATGTCGGGGTCTTCAAAGCTGCCGGGAAGCCCGTGTCTGGTCTCGTGCAACAGAATGGCTTCATCCAGCAACTGCCCAACGGTAGTGCTGTTGAGCCGGCGGATAGCGGCACGAACTATGGCGGTATGTGGACGGTGCTCCCGATGCCTTCTGAACCCCCAGAGAAAGAATGCGTTGCGGTTGAAGTCAGTTTGGATATCGCGTTCCCTCAGCACGCTAAATTTCCAGCCTCTTTTCGCGGCGTATTCTGCTGCGGCCTTGAAGCGCTCTTCGTAGAGACCGGATTTCCTGGCCAGATCCGCGTCGCTCTTGATTTCAACCAAATCCGTTTTGGGTCCGCGGTTACCCCAGGGGGACTTGCTATACTGGACCAGCACATCTGGTGTATAGGAGTGTTGTTTACCGTCCCGGCCCGTGTATTGAATTTTCAGGGGCTGGGCAGCGAATGAGCGGACAGCGGGATCGAAGTCCAGTTGGATGAAGTAGTCCCGCTCCAACCTGGACTCGAAAGCAACTGAGCCGCCGGCCTTCCCTGCGACAATGAACCCTGTAAGCGAGGTATGACTCTTGGTTATGCGTCGCGCGGGCACATTTACGCTTGGATTGGTGGAAGATTGCTTCATGCGGTAAAGCATTCTAGCGGGACTTGGGGAACCCTAAAAAATTAACCGCGGATGTACAGAGTTTTTCGCGTTCATTTCTCCCATTGAGCCCATGTCAAGGCGGTTCGTGCCGCTACCGTATGGATCAGATGGCGGCCTACGCTGATCTTCTCCCCGTAAATTAGGCCGGGTTGAGGTAGAGGTTGGTGTTGTTTCTGGTTTGGTTTTGTTGTTTCCATCGGGCCGCGAAGGCATCAGGCGGGACACGTCCGATGGAGCTGTGGGGCCGAAGGGAGTCGCAGTCGGTGTTGCACCAAAGTTCAATGAGGAGCTGCACCTGGGGGATGGTGTCAAACCAATTCTGGTTGAGGCAGTCTTCGCGGAAGGTGCCGTTGAAGCTTTCGATGAAGGCATTCTGCATCGGTTTGCCGGGTTGGATGGGATGGAGACGGACCGCGGCGGCCCGGGCCCACCGATGGATGGATTTGCCGGTGAACTCCGGACCGTTGTCCGTGGTGATGGTCTGAGGCATTGGTCGGGTTAGCGCCAGCAGATCCAGGACATCGACCACACGGGAGCCTCCCAGAGAGGTATCCACTTCAATGGCCAGGCATTGGCGGGTGAAGTCATCAACCAGGGTCAGGCAGCGGAAGCGGCGGCCGTCCGAGAGCTGGTCATGGATGAAGTCCATCGACCAGCGCTGGTTGGGGGCGGTGGGTGCTTCCAAGGGAACCCGCCGTGCGGAGGGCAGCTTGCGCCGCCGCCTACGGCGCAACGACAGGCCTTCTTGCCGGTAGATGCGCTCGGTGCGCTTGTGGTTGATGACCAGCCCTTCGGCTTTGAGCACATCATGGAGGATGGGACATCCCCAAGTGGGCTTTTGGGCGGCCCAGTGCTTCATGCGTTCGCGCAAACGCTGATCGGGATTGGGCTAGGGTTGGAACTGGACCGAGGAACGGTTCCACCCGCTCAAGCGGCAGACCCGGCGCTGGGAGAGCCCAAAGCGTTGCATCATCTCGGCCACGGCCGAGCGGCGGGCTTTGGGCTTCAATACTTTTTTGCCAGCATCTCCTTCAACACCATGGCGTCGAGGGCCTGGGCGGCCACCAGCTTCTTGAGTTTGCGGTTCTCCTCCTCGAGCAGGCGCAGGCGTTTGGCGTCGGAGACTTCCATGCCGCCGAACTTCTGCTTCCACTTGTAATAGGTCGGCTGACTGATGCCGTGGCGACGGCAGATGTCTTCGACTTTGCCGCCCGCGCGGGCTTCGTTGAGCACTTGGATGATTTGTTCTTCACTATGCCGGTTGCGTTTCATGGTCGGGTTCTTTCTAGCCCTTGGGGGCTTGAACCTCAACCCGCTCCCGGCCAAATTACAGGGGGAAGATCACCAGCCCTTTGAGGGCAGCCCCAGTTTATAGTAAACTTGAGGCTTGTAGTAGAATCTAGGCGAGGGCCTCTCGGATCATTTCACGGATACATGAGTTCTGAAGCTTGGTGACCACGGGTGTTAAAATGTCTTCAGACCCGTCATTTGTGTGTAGGGCGGAATTGTAAAGCCCGGCCAGTAAATAGTGGAGTTCGGGAACCGCTGCGCCATACTGCTCCGCGAATTCCAGCTTATCGACAGTCCTTTTGACCCTTGTGAATTCCTCTTGCTTGGATGGGGTGAGCTGGTCGCAGGCCTTCTTCTCTATATACACCCTCAGTCCGATGCACACGGCCAGATAATCCACCTCTACTTCATTAGTATCGAAATAGTTTTGAATCTGCTTCCGACAATATTCCCGGAAAGTTTTCGAGCACCCCCAGTTCGTTTTCAGGCCTTTGCGTTCGAAAAGGTCCTTGTGGTCGCAATCCGAGAGCGCGTGATGTGCGTGGAAATTGGCGAAAATGCTCTCCAACTCGGCGTCCGCGTCCCGCAACTTTATGATTTTGGAAAGGCCTCCATTGGTCACGATCTGCGGAAGCCTATCTAAATAATGGTTTTTTTGAAGCCTCTTGCTGAAGATGAAG
The DNA here is from genome assembly GCA_033875315.1 of Candidatus Methylacidiphilales bacterium. NCBI lineage: Bacteria > Pseudomonadati > Verrucomicrobiota > Methylacidiphilae > Methylacidiphilales > Methylacidiphilales bacterium. The sequence continues at coordinate 22,089 of JANRJG010000027.1, read as the reverse complement.
CTGTTGAAAACACTCGGGTCAAGATGCGTTAGTATAAGGGGATAGACCTGCGCTCCGGATTCTGAGTGCGAGTCTATAAACTTCTTGAGGAAGTATTGGCATGCGACCACGTTAGCGTAATCCAAGTAGTCGAATATCTCGTCAATCAACAGGATTGATTTGCCTTTCTCTGACATAAACTCAAACTCTATCAGTTGGGAAAGGAAACAAAGAAAATCTCGCTGCCCGTTCGACATGGTGTCGGGCTTGGGAAGGGATATAACCAGCGTCTGCCCCGTCTGCTTGACTTCGGTCTTGATCCAACGCGGGTTCGGGGTGCAGGAGTCGATAAACGACTTCACGCGATGGTATTTCTCTTGGTAAGCAAGCCAACGCTCGGCTTTTTTCGCCAAGTTGAGGTCCGCACGCGCAATCTCGATGAGCTGAACAGTGGCGACGAGGGCGTGCGCATCCGAGTTGAAGCGGAGGAACAGATCGCAAAGGGAGCGAAGCTCGGCTATATCCGCAGCGTCAGTCAAAAGTTGGTCCGTGATTTGTTGGAGCACGGCCTCTTCCTTGCCTGACAGCGCTTTAAGCTTCTGCAGCAATGCATTGTATTTGCTTTGCAGGCGCTGCCCAAGTTGTTTGGCTCCAAACTTTGATTGAAGGAGCGCTCGTACAACCGCGCTGCGCTCCAGATCAACCGTAATGTTCGGAGCGGCCTTGCCGGCCCCGCCTAGATTCGCCGCAGCTTCCCGATACTTGTATGGAATGACCGCCTTCTCTGGAATCTTGCAGAGTTCGATTGGATCTATCACAAACTCCGCGACGGGGACTTGATATCCGGATTCCGTCGGGCGTTGGAACGCTTTGATTTTTCTGGGGCCCCGGATGACAAAAGTGTCGAAAACCCTGGCTATTTCGTTCCTTGTCTGATCCGCCGTGTGGGAAACGTCACCGGATTCATCACGGACTGTTACGACCAAGCGAGGCAGTCGTGTTTCGTCGTGGCGAAAGCAATCTTTTTCCTTCACCGAAAGTCGGCGAGAATTGAGATTGGCGAACGCGGTCGCGATTGAGCTTTTCCCAAAACCATTCGGCGCGATTAGCAGGTGGACTTTGTTCGGGTGCATTTCCGGCTGTTCGAACGTGAAGGTTCTGTCCTCAATTCCCCGGATATTCACGATTTGAATGCTTCTAATCATACATTGCTATGAATACGACACGGTTCTAGTTGTTGAAACGGCAGCGCTTTTTACGGCGCCTGGAGGATGGATTCACGAGATCGTTGGTGTATTTGGCAGCACGAGCGGATATTTTACAAACCGCGAAGTGTCCTGTTTCCGACTCCGCGCATCTTGCACAACACTAGGCTCCCGTCAATAAGGACACGAACTAGTGTGAAACCACCGATCATTGCCGTTCCTACAACCCCTCTGACCCTTAGTTTGCTAGAAACCAATACTAATCAAGTGCTGCGCAGATGCGTTTGTGGTTTTTCTGCTGGGTATGCAATAAAGCTAACGATCAATCGACCAAGTGACCTATAGCACGCTACTTGATCCCAGGAACGGCAAACCCATCGGGGTGGTGGCGTCGGCCGCCAAGTGAGAGAGGTAGCCCATGAGGCCCGCTCGAATCACTTCGGCCATGGCGGGATCGACGTGGTGCCTAAGCCAGTCGGATTGAAGCAGCCAGAAGGCGGCCATGAAGGTCAGAGCGCTGTGTGCTGGACCGCGATGGCGTGGGTTGAATGCGGGCTCAAGGATATCGGGCAGAGCGGCGGCCAGGGTGCCGACACCTGTCCAGATGGCGACCCTGTTCCAGTCGATGGCGGAGCCCGGTTGTTCGATGGTTTTGAGGTATTCCATGAAAAGGGCGGCGGCCGCTCCGGCGGCCGCGCCAATGATCAGGTGTTCGTTACGGTTGGGCATATGGGTTCTCGTTTGGACGACCGGGGATCGCCGGGGATGCGGGCATTCGCCTGCCTGTATCCCCGGCCCCGGGCTTAGGTTCAGCAATCGGGAAGGTCATCGAGGTTGTTGCGGGTGGTGGTGTCCCGGTCGGTGCGGAGGTATTTGCGGGTGGGGCCATTGACCACCCGGACATCCGTCACCAGGCCGTCGGTCCACGCCACCTTGTAGACCACCGCCCTGGTTTCGATGTCCCGGATCGCGTCGGCTTTGTGGCGTGGCGACCAGGTCTCTTGGGGGTTGCAGAGTTTGGTGATGTCGCCGTCCTTGTCTTTCCCTGTTCGGGTCACGTATCGAGTTACCATTGGATTTTCTCCGTTGTTTGGGCCCAATCTCTCCCCCACCTCCAGGGAGGGGATAGACCGGTTCCGTGATTAGGCGTGGATTTTAGGCAGGGCATGGTGTAAGGAAATTTCACAGCCGATGAAAAAGCCCAAGAAACCCCTCCGGCGGGTGAGCCTAAACATGCTCGAACGCTTTGATCGCTTGAAACAGGAGATCCAGGCCGGGCGTCTCCGGTCTATGGAGGCCGTCGCCAACGAATTGGGCGTGACCCGCAAGACAATCTGGAATGACCTCCAGGAGATGATGCGTCGGGGGCATGACATCGCCTTTGACCGGGCCGAAGGCCTCTGGAAATACCTGAAGCCGCCGCCAGGGCTGAACCTGACCGAGAATGAAATCTTCGCGCTGATGGTGGCGGAGAAAGTGGTCTCCGCCTCGCAGGGAACAGGATTTGAAGCGCCTCTTCGTCAAACCATCCGCCGGTTCGCCGTGGAGAAGTCCGCCCAATACGGGTTCTCCTGGGAGGATCTGCGCAACGGCATCAGCATCGCGCGCGAGGGCTTGGTCAACTTTGACCATGACCTCTATATGACAGTTGTCCAGGCGCTATCGCGGAACCAAGAATTGGAGTTCCACTATCGGGGCATCAAGGACCAAGCTTTTCGGCGTCGCCGGGTGCGGCCATACCATTTGCGCTGTGGCCAGGGTCAATGGGTGCTTCTGGGCTATGAGTTCGCCGGCGGCATGATTAAGACCTTCGCTCTCTGTCGTATGCGGACCGCCAGGATGCTCAGCACCCAGTTTACTAGCCCTGACCTTAGTGCGATCCAGGCTGAGTTGGAGGGAAGCATGGGGGTTTATGTGGGAGGTGAAGTGGTCGATGTTGAGGTCGAGTTTGACCCTATCGCAGCGCGATGGGTCCAGGAGCGGATTTGGCATGCCAGCCAGACCATCGATGACTTGCCAGACGGTAGGCTCAGGCTGCGACTGAGAGTGGTTCAGTCCCCAGAGTTGGAGCGGTGGATTTTGGGCTGGGGGGAGCATGCGAAGGTTATCCACCCGCCTTCGTTGTGCGACTCGATTGGCCGGAGGCTGGTTGTTGCAGCTCAGACGTATGAATCGAAGGGGTCATCCGACTCTGAGTGCCTCCGTCCTCCTGTGAACACTCAAGTCCGGTAGCTACTGTGAGGGTCCCTGAATGAAGCGTAATTCTTTACACTCTGTTTTAGGTTTATTCATCTGTTGGGTTCTGGCTTGTTTGTCAGCAAATGCTGAGATACCGCCAGAAGCAGTTTACGATGTCGAACGCATCGAATGCCCAAGCTGTAAAGGCTCTGGTAAATACACTTGCGGCTATTGCAAAGGTGAGAATCTCGCTCTGTTAGTATGCGGAAGTTGTCGCGGAGAAGATTTGACGCAGAAGGTGTGTTCGGTCTGTCGCGGAGAAGATATCACACAGAAAACTTGCTTGGTATGTCGAGGGGAAGATCTGACTCAGAAAATCTGCCTGAGCTGCCACGGCGAGGATTTGACTAAGCAAGATTGCCGCATCTGTTCTGCCACGGGGCGGAGGCCTTACGGCACGTGTTTTTCATGTGGTGGAACAGGAAGGAAAAAGTCATGCCTCTCCTGCAAAGGTTCTGGACGACGTGCTGCGTGTTTCTCTTGTGAAGGCACAGGCAAGCGATCGACTTGCTTTTACTGCAATGGCACGGGTAGGCGTGCCAAGTGTTACATCTGCAACGGCACCGGGCGACGCGGTGTCTGCTACTTTTGTAATGGTAAAGCAGTATTCTCTGCTTGTGCGTCTTGTTCAGGTGTTGGAGTAAGTAGATTCAATAGTCGCGGTTCATCGCGATATCGCTGCGCTTACTTACAGTCTTTCAGCCCGTCCTCTGCTTTCTCCCGAGGCTCCGCGCGCTCCAGTAAGCTCGCCCGTTACCAGTAGCTTCGTAGCTGAAAACGGCTCCTATTATGGGGAAATCAGCAAGGAAACCGGTCGTCCAAAGACGGTTTTCGTTCGGGGATACTTCAAGACCGATGGCGCTTATGTAAGGTCGCATTTTCGATCTACACCTGGCCCTTCAATTACATTATCCGAGCCAGCGCTATTCGGCCAGCGTGTAGCAGAAAACGGAAGCTACTATAGTCAACCTAATGCTTACGGTGTGCCAAAGACCGTGCATGTTGATGGTTACTTACGTAAAGATGGCACTTACGTTAGAGAGCACTATCGGAGTAAGCCCAGCAAATGAGTAGTTATCTTCTAAAGTAGAAGCCGGCGGCGGCTGTGATACTGATTGCGGTTTCTTGAAGACATCCCCTCGCTTCTTTGTTAAGAAGGCGGGCTTTACCAGGAAGGCCTTCTATGATCCTTGATGTCATGCTCGACCGGCTCTATCGCAGCCTGGTTAACGGACCGTGCCTCAATGCCCGTCCCCATCGCAGCCGCCAACGCCTGGACGTGACCATGCTGGCGGCCTTCGCAAGTCCCCAGTCGGGCGAGCTGCTGGCACGTCTCCTGGGGCCCGATGCCGCGGCGGAGGTGCCGGCGCGGGTGCCGGTTTTCCGCATGCCGGACCCGGCACCCCGGGAGTTGACCCCGGCAATGAAGGAGGCCAAGGCCAAGTCGGAGGCCCAGGAATCACTCCTGCACAAGCTTCGGGAGATCGCCGAGGATGCGAGCGACTATGAGCATGACCACGGGGAGTCGGCGCTGAGCATTGGGTTCCCGATCTTGCATGTGCCCCCACGCCCGGAGCGCACGACCCGGATTGTCGCTCCGCTGGGCTTCATTCCGATCAACCTTGCGGTGCGTCTGGGAGCCCGCAAGGGGGTGACGATCTCGGCCAATGCCGATGGGATCGACCGCGTGGTGCCCAATCCCGCCCTTTTGGCCTGGATTCGGCAGCAAACCGGCCAGGATGTCCTGGACCTGTTCTCGGACGAGGAAGGCAACCAGCCCTGGCAGGAAGTCTCCGGGCTTGTGGAGGCTGTCAGCAAGGCGCTCGACATCCCGAACCCGCCCGCCATCGGGGAAGCGGTCGAATTGACGCCTGTGCCCAAGGCGGAGGACATGGGCGACGATCCTTCGATTTTGCCCGCCGCGGTTCTTGGCCTTTTTCCTCTGGCCAACCAGGGACTCTTAAGTGACACGCGTTGGATGGTCTCTGAGGAGTCCAAACTGGTGGCCCCGGTGGCGACGTTCTTGCGACCCGAAGCGATTGGCCCAAGCCGTGAGGATGCGGTGGATGGCGGGCCTGAAGCCCCCGCCGCCGAGCTGCGACGGGCGTTTCAGGACGAGCATTTGGTCACTTATGCCGACCCCTGCCAGGCCGCGGCCGTGCATGCGGCAGCCGCCAAGCCTGTGGTGGTCATCCATGGTCCTCCGGGGACCGGGAAGAGCCAGACGATCACCAACATCATTGGTTCCCACCTAGCCCGTGGCGAACGGGTTCTTTTTGTCTGCGACAAGCGAACCGCGCTGGATGTGGTCAAATACCGGTTGGACGCGGCGGGTCTGGGCCATCTCTGTGCGCTAATCCATGATCCCAAGCGCGAGCAGAAGGAACTTTACATGAGCCTGCGCCAGCGGCTGGACAACCTGGTCGATGAACCGGTCATCCCCAGCCCGGCCAGGGAATTGACTCGGATCAACGAGCAGTTGGAAAAGATTCATGCCGAACTGCGGGGCTACCAGCACAGCCTGCATGGTTCGTCCGGGGAGGGAGAATCGTCCTTCCATGATCTGTTCGGCCAGTGGCTGCTCCTGAACCCACCGGAAGCCCTCCTGACGCCCACCGCCTCGGCGGGGCAGATCACCCTCCAGGATGCCGAGAACGCCCAGGCCTCGGTCGAGGAGATCACCACGCGTGCGGCCCAATCCCTCTACGGGCAAAACCCGTGGAGGCAGTCCTGCGGTTGGTCCGTGGGGCAGTTCCTGTCCGCCACTCCCCAGGATCTGGCCGAGCATGCGGGCCAGGTCATCACGCTGGCCTCGACGGTTGATCAATTTGCCCACGAAAGCCTTCCGGTCCTGGGATCTGAGCCGCTGGCGCCCCAGGCCCAGGCGCGCCGGGGATTGGCCGCGGCGCTCCGCGAGGTCTCCCCGGTTTTCCGTTTGGAGGCAGTGGCCCAGATCCAGGCCATGGACCAAGCCAGCCTGGAACGCCTTGCCCATCTCCTCGACCAAGTCGAAGGCGAGATTCAGAAAGTGCGTCAGGCGCCCTTGGATACTGGGCTTTTCCTGTCCGCACCGCCCTCGGCCATCAGCATCGGGCAGGCGGCGGGAAATCTTGCGGCTTTGGAAGCGTTCGAGCCGGTCTGCGCCAAGTGGTATCGATTCCTGTTCGCAGGCAAGGCCAAGGCGGCCAAGGATGCTCTGCAAGGCCTGGGCCTCACCCCAAGCCCGGAGAGCGTCGCCAGTGGGATTGCCTACCTCCGGGGTGTCCAAGCACGCCAAAAGGCCTGTGGAGCGGTCAATGTGGCCTTGGGAACCGAAGCCGCGCGGTGGATGGATGACGCCGAAGTCCTGGGGCTTTATGATTTCCTCACCCGTGCCATCCGGGGGCTCTCCATGGTCGTCTCGACCCCAGAGCTGGCCCCACATTGGGACATGGTGCGTGCATACCTCGCCTCGAAGGAGCATCTGGATTGGCTGGCTTATGCGTTTGAGCTGTCGGCCAGCCGAGCCGATGCGATTGCGACCTGGGAAGAACACGCCGCCGCCTCGGGCCTTTTGTGTGAGAGCGAGCGCCGCTCCATGGGAGAAACGATGCGTTCCAATGGATCGGTGACCACCACCCTGGAGGAACTCAAGCGGCTTCTGCCGACCCTAGAGCATGTGCTGCGTTTGGAGGCGGCCTTGGCCGAACTTCCTGCCGCGGTGCGGGGGCAGATGGAGCACATCGCCATGGTGGGGGCCTCCCATGAGGAAGCCTCTGCGGCCTTGCGCAAGCTGGCCTTGGCCAATGCCATCCGGCAGCGCCTGGGAGCCGACTCGGCTCTGCAACACATCTCCAGCGAACGGGTGGACTCACTGCTCCACAGTTACATCCAGCTTCAGGAGCAGAAACGCGTGCTCACCGTGCAGGAGACCCAGTCCTGGTGGCAGACACGTGCGCGCCAACGCCTGCTTGCCGGAACCGGGACCCAGATGAACAGCCAGGGCGCCAACCTCAAGACGCGGCTTTTGACCCGCGGGGCCCGTGCGCTCAAACTCCGCAAGATGATCGAGGTGGGCCAGGCTGCCGATGGTGGGGATCCGCTTTACGACCTTTGTCCGGTCTGGATGTCGAGTCCCAACACCGTGGCCCAGATTTTCCCGCGGACCGCCCTGTTCGATGTGGTCGTCTTTGACGAGGCCTCCCAATGCCGGCTTGAGGAAGCCCTGCCAGTGCTCCTGCGTGCCCGCCGGGTCGTTGTGGCCGGGGACCCCAAGCAGCTTCCCCCCACCCGCTTTTTTGAGTCTGGAGTAGTGGATTCATCGGACGACGAAATTGAGAGCGAGGAAGATGCCTTCCAGGCCCAGCAGGCGGACACAGAAGACCTGCTCGGTGCGGCACTGAACCTGAGCGTTCACGAGGCATACCTCGACGTTCATTACCGCTCGTCCAATGCGGCCCTTATCGAATTCAGCAACAAGTCCTTCTACAAAGGACGGCTCCAGGCAATCCCTGCACACCCGAATAGCCTGGCTCCGTCTTCGCCCTTGAAATTGGTTCAAGTCGGAGGCCTCTACAAGGATCGCCAGAACGAGCGGGAGGCCCAGGAAGTTTGTCGGATAGTCAAAGAGCTGCTCAACCAACCTACGCCGCCGACCATCGGCATCGCCTGCTTCAACCTGACCCAGAGGGAGTTGATTCTGGAAACTCTCGACGCGGAGGCGGAGGCAGACCCCGATTTTGCGGCCAAACTTGCCGATGCCCGCAAACGCCGCGGCCGCCAATCCTTCGAAGGGCTTTTCGTGAAGAACCTGGAGAACGTCCAGGGGGACGAGCGCGACCACATCATCATCTCCACTACTTTCGGGGTCAACCCTGAGGGCAAATTCCGCCGCGGCTTCGGCCCACTATCGGCCACAAATGGGGGGAGGCGCCTCAATGTGCTCGTAACCCGTGCCCGCGACCAAGTCCACATCGTGACCTCCATTCCGCGATCTGAATACGCCGCCGCTGTCGAAACGCCGGAAGGAACCCAACCCAACGGGCGGATCCTGCTTTACCAATACCTCCACTACGCCGAGAAGCTAGAGACTGAGTTCAAACAAAAGAACGCCGACCTGCAGGAGGCCGCCAAAGAATTGCAGGGCAAGATGGTTGAACTCCAGAACAGTTACCCGTCGGTGGCTGCACTGGGGTGTGGACGGGATACGAACCAGCACCTCGGCCTGGGTGGATTTGTCCACTGGGGCAACGACGGCTTCTGCGTGGATGTGGCTCTCAACCACCCAGAAAAGCCGCTGTATGTCACCGCGGGGCTCCTGTGCGACTTCAACCGCTATGGCAAAGCCCCAGACCCGGTCGATTGGGAGGCATTCAGGCACTTCATTCTTGAGCGTCTCACGAAATGGAAGCTTTGCCGGATTTGGAGTCCTTCGGCGTTCAGGGACATTCATGCGAACCGACACCAAATCCTCCGTAAACACCAAGAGTGCATGGGTGCCATCGGTGAAGGACCGGCAGGCTGAGACATACGGCGAAGACTCAGGATTCGACCTCAGCCAGCCAGGCAGGACGCTCGATAGGACAGAAATGGAAATCGGCGTCGAGGTCCATGACCGGGTGCTGTCCCCTCACCCAGTCGAGGATATCCTCAACCTCTGCATCGAAAGCGGCCAGCGCCTCGCGGGACATACCCAAACCTAAGACATACGTGTCCACCGGATCTCCCGCCTTGCGACGGGCTCGCTGGGTATAGGCCGTGACATTGATATGCTGGGGGTAAGGCACGGCCGACAAGATGGTGGATGACACAAAGACGGCATGCCCAAGAACAAGGCGCGCATACATCTCGTTTCTTTCTTTGGGAGGGATTTTTCGCTCACGGATCGATCCTTTTTTGAGGACTTCCTTGCGATGAGAAGGGATGACATCTTCGATTTCTGGCAAGTCGAGATGCAAGAATAGCGCAACGGCTTCACCGGCGAAGATTTCGCACTCCGTCTCGAAGGGGAAGTTGATTGCCTCAATCGTGGCTTCAGCCCCCGACACCACAGCTTCAAGATCGCCGGACATCATCCGATAAAGAAACTGGGTTCGTTCGGCCTCTGCGGTCTGCCAGTCTTCCGCTTGGCGTGAATACTCAGCTTGGTAAACCTCGAATTTCTGCCTGAATGCTTCGAGCAGGCATTCCCAGTAACCGGGCCATCGTTGGTGCTCCAGGGCCTTGATCTTTGACCGATAAGTGAACTTTGGGAGAAAGCGGTAGGGAAATTGTGTAGCCAGTTCCTGCTCCAAACCAAACAGGTGCTCCCGACGTGCCTGGACTTCGTCCGGTTCCAGGGGTCGCGCCAAGTCGGTCACAAACACTTCGGGTGCCAAGGCCGCAGTGTATTCATCCCACGAAGGGATCCGGGGAATGTCCTTCCAAAAGTTGAGTAACTCCTCGAGATGGTCCTGCTCGGCCTGGATTTGATCGCGTGCTGAAGAGATGGCCCGCTGTGTCTCCATGCGCCTAATTTCGGCGAGGACCGAGGCCGAGGAGGCCTTGCGGCCACTATCCCTATGGCGGAAGACAGCACCCGGCGTGGCGGCTGCTGCTTTCAATTCCTCCAAACTTTGGATCGCAACCGATTGACCGCGGGAGAACGAGTTTTGCCTTCTGGGTGCGGACCTGATTCTTTCGGTGTGGTAGAAGCCAGTCCCAGGGATGCCTACCGTGCGACTGAGTCCGCGCTTGGAGAGATTAAAACGGAGGCCAGGAACTCCCGTGCTGACCGAAACTCCTCCAAGTCCCAGATTCAGGTTGATCCCTGGAAGAATCTTGATTCGCTTGCGAAAACGTAAACCCATGGAAGTCCCTTATTTATTACAAAGTGTTGGAATGAGGCCTAATCTGGGATGAGGCATCGTCCATCAATCTAGGCTCAGTCCGGTTTTATGCCATTCAACCAACGCATCCATGTCCACAAGGACAATCCGCTCCGATTTGCCTCCACTCGCCTGGGCCTCAAGCGTGAACGATGAGGTGGTGACGATGATTCCGCACCATGCCTGATTTTCCTCCACCACGCCCTTGAGTTGTTGGACCACAGGGCGACCGACCGGGTTGGAGGCGGCGTTCCGCTTGCATTGGACAACCACCAAACCCTTGGGGTGCCGGGAAAAGCCGTCAACGCCGGCATCGTTCGACTTCTTGGTCACCCATGCGACCATACCCGCGTCCGAGAAAAAGGACATGACATGGCGCTCAAAATCGAATGGGTCCATGGCGAGCAGACGCTGCCGCAGGTCGGCTTCGTCTGGCGGCATGGGCTGCTTGTCTGGGGCGGCAGGTTTGGCCGCCATGGCTTTCTGGAGGGCATCGGAGGCCCGACGCACTGCAATATCGCGGGCAATCATTCCCATGACCACACCGAGGTAGGCTCCTGATTTGGGGTCCCTGAAGATGGCCTGGATGGTGGTGATGATCCCCACCAGCATGAAAGCGAAACCCAGGAAGAGCAGTGAAAGAAAGACCGGGATGCCTCCCGTGGCGGCGGAGACGAACCCGGCACCCGCAGTGCCGAAAACCGCCATTCCGATAAAGCCCATCGCAACTACGAGTTTCACGGGCCAAGGCAGATGTTTGATGATGCCCCTCAGCCAATGGCCGAGTCCTCTGGGCGGATCGGCGGCAAGGTAAGTGACCGGCAACGGAGGCAAATCAGGGATCCTGATCAGGGAACCCGAAGAGTCCTCGGGTGTTTGGAATGGTTCGGGATCAGGCGGGAGCGGCGGGGGCTGAATGGGCGCCGATACATCCACTTGCGTCTGCTCTGGCACGGCTTGGCCGAACCGAATCGCAGCTACCAAATCCCCCAGGCTTCTCCACTGGCTGGAAGCCACATCACGGACCAGCGCGAACCGGGAAACACGGCCCGAATCCAAGAGTCCCAGCACTTGGTCGGCTTCGTAGGGACCATGGGTCTGGCCGCGGTATTGAATCTCGAACTGACGGGGGGCTGCCATTCGTCAGAGAATGACAGTCAAATGGAGCCAAGGCAACCCGTATGGGCATTTGAATCTATTGAGGGTGCCACGCGTCGTAAAAGGCGTTATGGCAATCCCTTGGACGCCGCACCAGTTCGTTTCCCTGCCCTTCTCGACCGAAAGGCCGGACTATGCCTTCCTGACTCAGGCCCCCGGCATCAAGACCCCGGTTACCCGCAAGACGGTGACCCGCGGCCACATCGGCAAGATGGAAAGGAAGGACGCGACGATGAAGGCCTGTGAAGACTGGCGCAACCAGCTCTTTGAGCATCACGGCAAATGGGCCGTGCCCTTCCTGCTACTGGATCGAAAGACCGACAATTACCTGAAGAGCCAACGGCCGACGGCTTGGGATTCCTGGGAATTGTTCTTCTCGAACCTGGGTGCTGATAAGGTCCTGGGGGATTATGCTGCGGCCCTAGACCCGTTGAGGACGGCGGTCCGGGTCGTAGGCGCCATTCCCTCCGCCGCGCCTGGGCAGGAGAGTACCAACGTCGACCAGGAGACCCGGAGGGTCTGGGCTTTTTTGAACCAGTCGGACCCAATTCTGGACCTGGTGGACGGGCAAAGGATGGCACGGTTGGTGGATCCGTCCTTGGGGGAGTTTCAAAGGTGGAATGCTGCGTCGACAATCGAGAGCACTTTGGATTTCCCCATGATCCGGCTGGGGTGCCTGGCAGCGTGCGTGGAGTCCCCGTCATTCGTGAAGGCATCCGGGTTTGGGGTGGTGATGCCGGTTGGCAAAATGCTGGAAATGGCTGCCAAGAAACCCCAATCAGGAATGTTTTGGAAGGCATGGGCCCGCTTCGCCCAGGCGACCTTTGGTGCGGAATCCCAGCGCCAGTGGGCGCAGATGCTGGCCGGGGGAGATGAAGGGGAGGCCCGGGATGACGATGTCGATCCATTTGAGGCTTGGTTGGGCAACGTCAACCGCTGGCACCGAGGCCGGTCGGTGCCGTCAGCCAAACTGGTCTCCAAGGCATTTGAACGGCATCCTTTCCATAGGCAGTGGAAGCGCGCGCAGGCGGCACGGGCGCGGGTGGCTTGGCTCGGGCTCGCGCTTCTCGCCTTCAACCTGGAGCTGACCCTTCGGCAATACGCGGGAATCTATCGGATCGAGGTTGGCTCGCCTGGCAAAGCCTTTGCCCTGGCTCATCGTTCGTATCGGTTTTTCCGGGGTGAACAAGGCCCCCGGAGGCGGGCGCCCCGGTGAAGGAAGCGCCCGCCCGTGGGCTTGCCGTTGTGGCCTACTGCTTCAGGCAGTCTTCCCAATCATCGGGACGCTCAAGTCCGCGCGAATCCCAGTAAGCATCGTTATTGGGATTCAACTGGTTTGAGCGGTTGTCATCGTTGGCTTTCGACATGGATGTACTCCGTTTTAGTTTATGGCCGACCGGACTTTCCCCCGCGCGGGAGAAGGGTGTTTGAAGCCGCGGTCGTGCTGGAGCCAACCGTAGGATGCGACAGAGCGTGGGAATATGGTGACAGCCGGGAAAATCGGGCTCAAGGCGTAGGCGTGATGACGATACTGACGGGGTGGTGGTCGCTGGCCTCGGGGGTGGGTGTGACCTGGGCGACTGGACGCCCGAAACCCTTGGTCAAAATGTGGTCGAAACAGGCGTCGGGGTAGCGTCCCTTGGCCGGGAGCGTGACACGGTTGGTCAAGGGCAGTCCCTCGAATGTCCAGAAGAGCCCGGACTCGGCCATGGCCCGTAAGGTGTTCTCCCCCGCCAGCCCCACTCCCTCCATGTCGGTGTTGAAGTCGCCCCCCACAATGACCTTCTCGGAACCGTAGGCCCGCTTCATCTCGGCCATGTGGGCGAGTAACTGGGCCGAGGCGTCCTCGCGCTTGCTGGTATTCGCCACGGGGTCACCCAGATTGCTTTTCAGGTGGACGTTGTAGACTAGGATAGGGGTACCGCTGCCATCATCCAGTGCGGCGAACGCGAATCCCCGAGGAGCATTCGCCCAGCTTTGCTTCCAGGGCTCCGACCACGCCGACCACGCGGGCAGTCTGCTGGCGATGGCCAACTGCTGGGGTCCAACCCCTCCTCCGATCGGGTTCGGGAAACGACTAAGGACGTGGATACGGATGCGCGGCAGGCCGGAAACAACCCGCTCAAGGGGGGCCCACGCCTTGACCTCTTGGAAGAGGAGGATGTCTGCGTTAAGTCGCTGGAGGACGGTGGCCACCGAGGCAATGTGGGCGTCTTCGGCAGCCGGGTCGTTCCTAGGAGACTTGCCTGGGAACCACTGGACATTCCAAGTTGCCACCCGTAGCGGGTAGTGGTCGGCTGGCTTTGGATTGCCGAACGAACACGACGGGCTGGCCAGAGTAAGGACGGCGACCAGGGCCAGGAGCGTGAAGCCTCCTATCCGCCGCATATTTTACAGGCCACACCCTCGGTCTGGGTGCCCGGCCTGCCTTTGGATGTCTGGTAGTAGCGGCATCCGCTGTTGTGACGTTTGCCGGTCGAGCTGATCCAGTATCCGGCTCCACTGGTCGCAGCGGGCGAGGAGGTCTGGTAGCCCGGGGTGCTGGAAATCCCGCTTGAGGGCGAGACGGGGGTTGGGGCGGGAGTGGGAGTGGAAGCCAGTCGCTGGCGCAGCAGTTGGTTTTCGGCGCGCAGCTCCTCAACCAGCTTTTCCAACTCGGATACGCGATTGCGGAGAAGCTCGGTCGGGTCGATTTTGTCGAGACCCAGAGCCTCGATGGTCTTGGGGCTGAGTTTTTCTGCGGGAATACGGCTGAGTCCGATTGCGCTTTGTACAATGATCTCGGTCCCGGTCTTGCGGGTCACCTGGCCCTTGAGGATCGAGCCGTCGACCAGCTCGATGGTCGTTTCACCCTCTTGAGGTGCTTCCTGAGCAGCTAAGGGGAAGTCGCATAAACAGAACAACAAGGAAATTGACAGGAGAAGCCAGAATTTCATTTGTTCTTGTATAGCATTCTTTTAAGTGGAGCCAATGTGATTATGCTGGTCTCGCGATCCATGGGCTAGGTGTCTCTACCGCTTCGGAGGTGTCATAATTATCTCAACATCAAGGGCATGGCCCCCACCGCCATCGAAGGCACGTACAATGCCGCAGACCGTGACCACAGGGTAACGGGCCGTGAGTACCCCAAATCGGGCGTAGGCATCCGCAAACACCTCGGCATCCACGGTGCCGGTGGGATCGCACAGGGTAAGGAATTTCATGGGCCGACCATCAATCTGGGTGTGCACCCGGTGCTCGATGATCAGGCCGGTGACCTCGACGGCTTGATCGACGTATCCCGCCAGGTCCCGGATCGGGGTGCTCTTGGACCAATCGACCTCCGGGTAAAGCTCCAAGGGGTGGCCGGACACGGGGAAGCTCAGGAGTTCGATTTCCGCCGCGAGCCGGTCGTGGTGCGAAGGTTCGGCGCGGTTGCCGGGCAGGCTCCCCTCGGTTTTTTCGGAAGCGGCGGCGAAGAGGAGTCCTTGGTTGCCTTCGACCGACCACTGGGCCGCCCGCCTCCAGGCCCAGAACTGGGCCGTGCGAGAAGGTGTGATTCCATCGAGTGCCCCCACCCGCAGCAGCGCCTCCATTTCGTCGCTCGAGGGCCCCACCCGCAGGGCGAAATCCTCCACGGATCCGAAGGGCCGGTGGCCACGGGCTTGGACGATGCGGCCCAGGGTCTCGACCTTCAGTCCCTTGACCTGCTTGAGCGGCACCTCGATGACGGCGCACTCCGCATCGGCAAAGTAAGTAGAGTGTGGGCTGTTGACATCGGGGAGTCGGAACCCGAAACCCAGCCGTCGAACTTCGATGGAATAGACCAGTCGTGGGTAAAATCCTTTTCCGTGCTCCAAGACGGCGGCCAGAAACTCCAGAGGCCAGCGGCGTTTCAGGTGGGCGGCCTCGTAAGCCTCCACCGCATAGGCCGTGGAGTGGGCGCGGCAGAACGCGTAGCCTTGGAACTGGATCAATAGGTCCCAGACTGCGGCGATTTCCTGGGGCGTGCGCCCGGCACGTTGGGCGCAGTCCACAAACTCCATGCGTAGCGTATTGATGTCGGCGGTCTTCCCCTTGACCAAGGCCCGACGCAGGAGGTCGCCCCGCCCGGCGGGCAGACCGGAAAACGCCTCGCAAATCTGGGCGATGTGCTCCTCGTAAGCGACAACCCCATAGGTGCTGCGCAGCACCGGTTCGAGGCTCGCATGGGCATAAACCGCGGGTTCCAAGCCACGGCAGCGGCGGGCGAACTGGCTCTTCTTGAGCCCATTGGCCGCACCGGGCCGGATGACCGAAACGATGGCGACCAGATCATCGATCCGCCCTACTCCGCACATCCGGGCGAGGTTGAGCATGGCGGGGCTCTCGATGTGGTGCACGCCACGCGACTCGCCAACGGCAATCATGGACCAGATCGCTTCGTCCTTCCAGGGTTCGAGGGATCGTCCGTCTCCCACCCCGCAGTCGATGCCGCGTGCGCCGAGGGCCTGGCGGGTGTCGCGCAGCACACTCAGGCCCGCCTGGGCCAGGAGGTCCATTTTAACCATGCCGATGGCTTCGACGGCGTGCATGTCCAGGTGGGTGGTGGGCCAGCCTTCCTTGGCCGCCGCAAAGGTCGGGGTGAGCGAACGGATGGGATGACGGCAGAGCACGAGCCCGCAGGGGTGCATCTTCGCGTGGCGTGGCCTGCCATCAAGGCGGGCGGCGAGATCAATCGCGCTGCGGTAGGGCTCTTCGTTCATGCCCCAGTGCTCGAACTCCTGGGAGGCCGCTGCGGCGGCTCCGACCTGGCTGGCGGAGGCGTGGGGGAAGCGTTCGGTGAACTGGCGGACCTGGCGCTCGGAGGCGCCGAGAACTTTGGCGATGTCGGCCACGGCCGAGCGGCCTTGGTAAGTGTTGAACCCCCCGACAATGGCCGCGTGGGCTCCGTGCTGGTCGAGGAGCATGCGGACAACTTCGTCGCGGCGGTCATGGGGGAAATCGATGTCGATGTCCGGCAGTTTGTGGAGTGCCATCCGGTCGCGGTTGAGGAAGCGCTTGAAGTAGAGGTCGAAGCGGACCGGGCAGACTCCGGAGATGCCGAGGCAGTAGCAGACCAGGGAATCGGCCGCCGAACCGCGGGTGATCCAATCGATGCCCCGGGCACGGCAGTGCTGCAGCGTGTCCCAGGTGAGGAGGAAGTAATCCTCGTAGCCAACCTCGCCGATGATCGCCAATTCCTCCTCCAACTGGGGGCGGACACGGGTCCAGTCCGTGCCGTAGCGTTGTCGGGCGCCTTCAAAGGCCAGCCTGGCGAGGAATTCCCTGGAGGTGCGCCCGTCTTCGGGGGTGAAACTTGGAATAAGTAGCGGCCCACCGATGGGGGGCTGATAGGTTTCGGCGTCGAGGAGGGTCTTGAGGAGGTCGGGATGCGGAGCAGCATCGCGGTGGAAATGAAACGCGCCCCGCCGCTTCTCTGGGTGGGGCTCAGCAAGCAGGGTCAGCGTACGGATCGATTGCACGACCGCATAGAGACGACGGTCTGCAGGCTGGGCGTAGCGGACCTCTGGACCGCAGTCAGCCGCGGGAGCAACGAGGAGGCCAGTGCGGGCCTCGTACAGATCGAGCCGCGTGATCCGTGGCAGGGAGAGGAGGTGGCAAAGGTGCACCTGGCCGTCGGGGCTCAAGACATAGGCGTTGAGGTTTTGCGGAGGTTCCGAGGGGGTGGCGGTCACCTGCAACGCGGCGGCCACCACCGGGCGGATCCCGGCCTCGCGCGCGGCCTGACAAAATTCGACCATCCCGTGGAGGTTCGGATCGGTCAGAGCCACCACCTGGGCTCCGGCTTCGGCGGCCAAGCGGACGGCATCCGCAGGGGAAAGGAGCGAGTCGAGAAACGAATAGTGCGACTTCAGGTTGAGGAAGGCGCAGGTGGGTTTTGCCTGCGGTGTCGGTTGCTGTGCTGCGTGTCGGCGGGTTGAAGAACGACGCTGCCGCGGCGGCTGCGGAACCTCCTGTTCATGGTGGCGTAGCCACAGGTCATGGCCGCGGAGGATGGCGCCCCGTCCGAACTGGCTGCGGATGTCGTCGATGACCCGCGCAACGGCGGCCTTTTGTCCACGGTCGAGGTCACCCCCCAACGGCAGGCCGGGGTCGTAGAGCAGGTCATAGACGTTGGAGACTTTGACCGCGACCAACCGCAGGCTGACCCTCCGGGTCCAGGCTTTGCGCAGGAGGGACCGCAAGAGCGGATGAAAGTCCACCTCCGTGCAGCTTGGCTCGTCGAGACTAGCCGAGCGCTCGCACTCATCCATGTCGTTGTAACGAATCCGGACCGCGAGGGTGCGGGCCATCTTGCCGTCCGCCCGGACACGGGCCATCAGCCCGTCCGTCAGGCTGTGAAGTTTGGCCAGGAGGAAGACCTCGTCGGTTTGGTCCTGCTCGAAGGTTTCCTGGGCCCCGTAGGACTTGGCCGCGGGTGCCTCGGGCACCACCGGACGGGGATCGATCCCTTGGGCAAAATTCCAGAGTTCGGGCGCCGCAGCGCCCACGAGAAGGGCGAGATCGTCGGGGCGGGTTTCCGCGACGCGCCCGATGGTCGTCAACCCGGCCTGGGTCAGCCGCAGGCCCGCCTTCGGCCCCACACCCGGGAGCCAGGTCGCCGCCAGGGGGGCGAGGAATGCCCGTTCCTGGCCTGGGGGCACGCCAGTGAGCCGGTCGGGCTTGTGGAGCTTGGAGGCGATTTGGGAGATCAGCTTGTTCGATCCCACACCTTCGCTGACCGTGATTTTGAGGGTGTCGTGCACGGCCTTGCGCACGGCGGTGGCGATGGCTTCTGCGGTCAAGCGGGGGTGACCGCGGACATCGAGGTAGCCTTCATCAATGCCCTGCACCTCGACCTGGGGGGTGAAGTCGTAGGCATAGGTGAACATCATGCGGCTGAAGTGCTCGTATTTTTCGTAGTCGCCGGGCACAACAATGAGGTTTGGGCAGAGCTTCAAGGCCCGGGCCGTGGGCATGGGGGTGTGGACACCCAGTCGGCGTGCTTCGTAGGAGGCCGAGGCGATGATCCCGCGGCGGCTTCCCCCCACGGCCACCGGCCGGCCGCGCAGGCGCGGGTCAGCGGCCTGCTCGACCGACGCAAAAAACGCATCCGCGTCGAGGTGGATGATCATGGTTCGGCGCCTTCATGCCTTGCGGACCAAGGCGACCATGACGCCTTGGATGACCAACTCGCGCGCGGGGATGATGTCGGGGTAGCGGGGGTTCTCAGCCCTCAGGCAAGGCTGCCCCCGTCGCATGAAGTAGCGTTTGAGGGTGGTCTCCCCATCGACCAGGGCCGCCACCACCGCCCCATCGTGCGGGCTCTTGAACTCCAGGATGACGATGTCCCGATCGAGGATACCCGCGCCGATCATGGAATCTCCGCGGACTTTCAATGCAAAGGTCCGGGCGTTCTTGGGCAGGCCGATGCTTTCGAGGTCGACGCGGATACATCCCTCATCGCCTTGGCTCTGCGCAGAGGGGGCACCGGCGGGGATGTGGCCGAACACCGGAATGGACGTGAAAAGCGTAACGGGTCGGGTGGGGAGAGCGCCGCGCGAGCGGCCCTTGGCGGGGGAAAGCACACCTTTATCCCGCAGCCGCGCCAGATGCTTGGCCACGGCCGAGGGGCTCTTGAGCCGGAAATGGCGGGCGATTTCCCGGATGGTCGGAGGAAGGCCACTCTGGGCCATCGAGGCCTGGATGAACTCCAGGATGGCGGCTTGGCGGGACGTGAGCGGGGTCATGACGGACATAAAGGGTGAACAAATGTTCACCTATACGCTGGTCGCCTGCTTTGGCAAGCCCAGGCTGCGGATTTGCAGCCTTCGTGGCGTGCTGTCACAATCGGCCTGCCATGGATTTCCGTCGTGACTGGGTCGCCGCCCGGGCTGCCGCGCTGGCGGCCGATGGGATCTACGTCGGCACGTCCTCCTGGAAATACGAGGGCTGGCTCGGTGCCCTCTACGATCCCGCCCGCTACACCACGCGAGGCAAGGTGGCCAAGACCCGCTTCGAGCGTGATTGCCTGTCCGAATACGCCGAGGTCTTCAAGACAGTCTCGGTGGACGCCGGTTACTACTTTTTCCCGGCCGAGAAGTATCTGGCCAACCTCGCTGCCGCCGTTCCAGACGATTTCCGGTTCTGCTTCAAGGTGACCGATGAGATCACGGCCCGGCGCTTTCCCCGGATTGCGCGCTATGGGGACCGCGCCGGTAAAGCCAACGAGAACTTCCTCAACGCCCGGCTTTTCAAGAGCGCGTTCCTCGGCCCGATGCGGAAGCTTCTTCCCAAGGTGGGCATCCTCATGTTTGAGTTTTCCCACTTCGGCCCGTCCGACTTCGCGAGGGGACGGGACTTTGTCGACGTGCTCGATCGGTTCCTCGGGGAACTACCCACCCGGGCGTGGCAGTTCGGGGTGGAGATCCGCAACGAGACCTTCCTCGTTTCGGAGTATTTCGAGATGTTGGCCCGCCATGGCGTGGCCCACGTCTTCAACAACTGGACCCGCATGCCTCCAGTGGCCCGGCAGGTTGAGCTGGAGGGTGCTTTTACTGCCGATCATTTCGCGGCGCGTTTTCTTCTCAAACCCGGACGGACGTATGAGGAGGCCGTGAAGGCGTTCGCCCCCTACAAGGAGGCCCAGGAGGTGGACACCGAGGCGCGTGATGCTCTGGCCCGTCTGCTTAAACGGAAGCCCAAAGGAGCGGGCTACCTGCTTGTCAATAACCGCCTGGAAGGATGCGCCCTCCAGACTATTCGGGAAGTCCTGGAGGCTGAAAATTCAGGCCACGCGCAAGCCTCAGGTGAAGCTGGTTATGGTCAGGGTGCGGGTAATCCACCTTCTGCGCCCGTGCAAACAGTCTGCGATTCGGATGGCACTCCTTCATCCCCTCCCCCGGAAAGCGGGAAAACCGAGGCCCAGCAAATCATCGTCATCAAACGCTACAGACCGACGAACGCTGACCACAAATTCCGGAAACGCATGCGGGAAGCGGCTGAACATCGATGCGCAGCCTGCAGCAGGCAAGATCCGCTGACCAGTCAGGCTCACCACATTCTGCCCACGAATCGATATCCGCACCTTGCCCGGGAGCCTCTGAATGTGTTGGTGCTATGTGGGGAGTGCCATGGGAAAATTTCTGGGGCTGAGCAGATGGCCGGCGGTTTGGTGCTCAAGTTCTATGCAGAGCTTCCGGAACAAATCCGGCTTCACCACCTAGGATTGATCGAGCGTTACGCCAGTAAAGCAACTATTGATGCATTTCGTGTCGGGGACGTAGAGCGCTGGCGCGATGTAGTCATAAAGGCATGGACCCGATGAATTAAACAAGGCTCTCGAACAGAACGATGTCTATTTCAAAATGCGATTACGTCAGCGGCCGCAACTGCTTGATTGGCATTGATTTATGCGTAATTCACGTCTCGTCCTTAAAAGTTCGCATAGTTACTTGGCGGCATTCGCAGCATTTAGAGTAGCTTTGTGGCTTCTTTACAGGGAACGAGTTCGCATTAATCAGTGTTTTCGACAGCTCGGCCAACCCCAGCCCGGGCGAAGTCAGCCTGGCCCACAACGGCGTGCTTTTTTTGGACGAACTTCCCGAATTCAAACGCTCCGCCCTCGAAGTCCTGCGCCAACCGCTCGAGGACGGCAGCGTGACCATCTCACGGGCCGCCGGCACCCTCACCTTCCCCTCGCGCATGATGTTGGTCGCCGCCATGAACCCCACCCCGACCGGCCACTTCGAGGATGTCCAGCGCGGCAAAACCAATGCCACCGCCGTGCAACGCTACCTCAACCGCATCTCCGGCCCCCTGCTTGACCGCATCGACCTGCACGTCGAGGTTGGCACGGTCAAACACGAACAACTCCTCAAAGCCCCCACCGGCGAGCCCTCCGCGTCCATCCGGGCCCGGGTCGAGGCCGCGCGCCAGATCCAGCGCCGGCGCTTCGCCCAGCGCAAAGGCCTTTGGTGCAACGCCCAGATGGGCCCCAAGGACATCAAAGCCCACTGCGCCCTCGGCGAATCCGCCGCCGCCCTGCTCAAATACGCCATGGGCGATCTCAAACTCAGTGCCCGCGCCTACGACCGCATCCTCAAAGTATCGCGGACGATCGCCGACCTGGCCGGCGCCGACGCCATCAGCGACGACCACGTCTCCGAAGCCGTGCAATACCGCTCCCTCGACCGCACCGTCTGGGGTTGATCGTTCCCTCTACGGATCGCCTGTTTGCTATTTTCAAATCAGCAATCCGAAATCTAGAAAAAAAGCCCCCTTTGTAGACGGGGAATCCTTTCCCCGTTTGCCTTTGCCTTCAGCTATCAGCCGTCATCCGTTAGCTTTCCGACCACCGTCATCTGTCGTCCGTCCACTGCCCCCCATTCCCTCTCGTTCTCTCCATCCCCATTCAAGTTTCCCGAAGGCCCCGTTGGGCAACGCCCTCACGGGGAGGTTTCAAATTTAAGCTTTTGGCTATTGCCAACAACAACCCATTCCCCTCGACATCGGCTAGGGTAGCTTGGTAATACTTCCTGGGAGCGATGAACTTCCCAAACTTCATGACCCAGGCCGACCAAAAGCCCCACTTCGCCGGCTCCACGCCGAGAGATTCCCACATGCGTCCCAGCCGCTCCGCAAAGGGTTCACCCGTCCTTTTT